>NZ_JBNPLJ010000006.1:0-114245 GCF_050313415.1 Collinsella sp. SGI.184
CCTTATCCACCTCGCGCCGTCGGCGGTCACCACCTCTATGGCGCGCCTCTGCTCGCGCGTGAGCTCGTCGAGGAACAGGTTGAGCACGTCCTTGCCGGTGCCCTCGTGCGCCCAGATGAGGCAGCCGCGGTCGTGGTCGACGACCACCGTGACGTACTTGTGGCCCTTCTTGTACGACGTCTCGTCGATGCCGATGCGGCGCACGCCGTCGAACCTCGAGGCGCCGCGCGCGGCCTCCAGCTCGGCGTAGACGCGCCTGCACACGCCGCCCACGCTGTGCCACTCGACGCGGGCGAGCTCGGAGACCGCCGAGGCGGTGCAGCGGACCGCCAGCCACGCCACCCAGTCCTCGAAGTCGCGCGTGAAGCGCGCCCCGTGCCGCGCCCAGGGGACGGCCTCGGTGCGCACGCCGTGCTCCGGGCAGCGCACCCTGCAGGGCGCGTACTCCAGGTAGCAGGCCGAGCGCGCCAGGTCCATCGCCCTCCACAGCCTGGGGGCCCCGCGGTTCGCCATGTCGTAGAAGTCGCAGGCCCTGCCGCATACGGGGCAGCGGCGCTGCTCGCGCTTGTAGGGCCGGACGCTCACGACGATGCGCTCGGCCTCGATGCGCGCGCCCAGGACGACCGTGCGGGCCAGACCGAGGGCGAGAAGTAGTAGACTCTTCATGCGTCACACCTCTTCGGTTGTCTGAATTTGGCTTAGCAATCATAGGCGGATGACGCGGAAACGGCCCCTCCCGGGGCCGTTTCAGTTCCAGATCGTTGTTTTCGCCCGCTGAGCTGGGCCTATGCCGGAATCTCTCCCACAGAAACCACCGAAGAGCCAGATTTCTTCTGGGGCGGTTGACAAGGGCTGTCCTTCAGCCCTGCAATTAAGAGGATGATGAGCTGGCTGAGCTCATGAAGGGCCTTGGGAGCGAGGGGTGCCCACCAGCAATTCAGCCTCGATGGTGATGCTTTTCACACGCGATAGATTTAGGGACTCCGCGTCGATGCCGAACAGCAGCGGCGTCATCTCGGCGAACACGCGGACGTCCCTTTCGGACATCTCGAAGGTGCGCGTCACCTTGATGCGGTCGGTCATCTTGAAGTGCTTCTCAAAGCAATCGGTCACCAGCTGGTTTGAGTATTCCTTGCTGCGCAAAGATCCTTCAGCAAGGTGGCGCAGCTCCGTAAGATGATTGCTGCCTGGAACCACTTTGACCAGCACTCCTGGCGCGGAGGCGTTTCTGGTTGGGGTGAGAACGCGCTTGAATTCGTCGTAGTTCGAGGGAGCGAATACGTCCACCACGCAGTTGATGGAGCCTTTCAGCACGGGGATGTTCGTCAGGTCGCCAACCAGCCATTTGACCGCCTTTCTGGAATCGTGGCGGGCCGCCATCAGCATGGCGTCTTTTGAGAGGTCAAACGCCACCACGTCGACACAGAGGTTTTCTCGGATTGCACGTGCATAGAAGCCTTCTCCGCATCCCGCGTCGAGCACGCGGAATGGCGTCGCGTTCACAGCTGCAGGACCCTCGCTTGGGGAAAGGGCCCTTCCTACCGCGGTGAGGACGGCTTCTTTCACGTGGTCGTAATACCCTGCCTCCAGGATTGCCATGCGGCTCTCAAAGGATTCTTTGCTGTAGTGGGCTGACTGCCTGGAGGGCCCTAGAAGGTTTACGTACCCCTGCTTTGCGATATCGAAGCAGTGCCTCTTCGGACATACGAGGCTCCCTTCCTGCAGCTTCAGGGCGCTGTGGCAAAGGGGGCAAGAGAGCACGTCGGCGCTGTCAGCAAATCGCGCGTATCTGTCGAGTACCATTGCGTCTCCTTTCGTCCAAGCAATTCTAGCATTCGATGCAGCCCTTTCTGCTGGCATAAAAAGCGTGGCCGAGGGCGGTGATACCCTGGCCACGCTCGTGTTCTATAACGGTGCGCGTCCTAACGGTCGGCGAGTGGCTTGTACTCCAGTGGCTCGATTACCGGACGGTATGCCGGGCGAATAATACGGTGTGCGCAGAAGAGCTCTTCCATGCGGTGTGCCGACCAGCCTGCCATGCGGGCCACGGCGAACATCGGCGTAAAGAGCGTCTCGGGTACGCCGAGCATCTTGTAGATAAAGCCCGTGTACAGGTCAATATTGGCGCAGATAGGCTTGGTCATGCCGTGGTCGCGCATGACCTGGGGCGCCAGGCGCTCGATGCGCTCGATCAGCGCGAATTCCTCGCCCAGATCTTTCTTGGCGGCGAGCGAACGTGCGTAGTGGCGGCAGACCTCGGCGCGCGGGTCGCTGAGCGTGTAGACGGCGTGTCCCATGCCGTAGATGAGCCCCGTGCCGTCAAAGGCCTGCTTGTCGAGAATCTTGCTCAGATATGCAGCGACCTCGTCATCGTCTTCCCAGTTGGAAACATGCGCGCGAATGTCCTCGTGCATGGATACGACCTTGGCGTTGGCACCGCCGTGACGCGGGCCCTTGAGCGAGCCGATAGCCGCGGCGTAGGCGGAATACGGGTCGGTGGCCGAAGACGACAGCACGCGGCAGGCGAAGGTGGAGTTGTTGCCGCCGCCGTGCTCGGCGTGGAGCATGAGCATCACGTCGAGCAGCATGGCCTCGTCGCGGGTGAACGCCATGCCGCCGCGCAGGACCTGCAGAATGGTCTCGGCGGTGGAGAGACCGGGCGTGGGGTGCGGCACGTGCATCTCCGAACCGTGGCACTTTGCGATCGATGCCATGTGCGCAAAGGCGGCGATGCGGGGCAGACGTGCCAGCATGGAAATGGCAACGTCGATCTCGTGCTCGGGTGTGATTACATCGGGCTCGGCATCGAAGGCATAGAGCAGCAACACGGCGCGCTGAAGCACGTTCATGATGCTCGAGGATACCGTGGTCATGGGGAACACGCGGACGTATTCGTCGCTCAGGTGCCTAAAAGCACCCAGGCGTTCGCAAAAACCGTCAAGCTCTTCCTTGGTGGGCAGAGAGCCCGTGATGAGCAGGTAGGCGACTTCTTCGTAGCCGTAGCGGTTCTCGGCCTGGGCATTGTTGACCAGATCTTCGATGCTGTAGCCACGAAGCGTGAGCTTACCCTGATCGGGCACAGCCTTTCCGTCGACCTTGTTGTAACCATGCACATCCGAGATGCGAGTGAGGCCTGCAACCACACCCGAGCCATCTGCATTGCGCAGGCCGCGCTTGACATCGTGCTCGACAAACAGCTCCTCGTCATAAGGGTCGGTCGGCAGGCCGTAGTATAAATTTTCGCTTTCGGGCGAAATCTGGCGGCTTGCTTCGTAGTCCAAGACCAGGCGGCTCAGGTGGTCGTCGAAGCGGTAATAGATTTTCTTGGCGTCGTAGGCCATGCGCGCTCCTCTCCGGGCTATGTGGCGACGTTGCGCCTGGGCGCACGTTGGGCCGTCGTCACGCAGCCTGTTCGCTACAGGCGGTACATAAAGTTAAAGACGTCCTCGCGCTGGATGGACACGTTGACGCCCGAAAGCTCGCCGGCCTCGGCCAGGGCCTTCTGCAGCTCGGCGAAGTCGAGCTTGGACTCGGCGGTGTCGGCCAGCATGGTCATGGTGAAGATGTCCTCGATAATGGACTGCGTAATGTCGCGGATGTCGACATTGGCTTCGCCCAGGACGCGGGTGACGCCGGCGACAATGCCGGGGCGGTTCTTGCCAAGGACGGTGATGACGATACGGGAGGACGAGATCTCGGCCATGGGAAACCCTTTCGCGTGTTAGCGGCGCGCGGCGGCGCTCCGCTACGGTACAGTGTTCATCATTGTACCTGTCCCGTGCAAAAAGGGGCACCTTTGCTGCGGCGTTACACGTCTGCAACATGGAGCGCTTGTCTCGTAGGGTGTATTTTTGGCACCCTGGACAGCTCGGGCGGCTCTGTTGGCGCCGCGATCGGGCAGATTCGCCTGTGCACTCCGGCGTAAAGACCGTGAACCTTTTGTGGGACGCTCGACGCCGTGGTAACATAGCCGAGTTTGTTGTCTTGGTCGGAAACCAAGACGCCTTATGCGCTGATCGGTAACCAGCGCCTGACCAATAAGGAGTCCTACCATGAAGCAGGGTATCCATCCCCAGTATGTCGAGTGCACGGTGACGTGCTCCTGCGGCAACACCTTCAAGACGCACGCTACCGTGTCCGAGATGAGGGTCGAGCTTTGCAACGAGTGCCACCCGTTCTACACCGGCCAGCAGAAGTTCGTCGACACCGGTGGACGCGTCCAGCGCTTCGCCGACAAGTTTGGTGGCGCCGCTGCCGCCCAGCTCAAGAAGGCCGAGGAGGCCAAGGCCGCCAAGGCCGCCAAGGCTGCTGAGGCCGAGGCCGCTCGCAAGGCCGCCGCTGAGGCTAAGGCTGCCGAGAAGGCCAAGCGTGCCGCTAAGTTTGCTGAGGAGGCTGCCAAGCAGGCCGCCGAGGCTCCCGCAGAGGCTCCCGTCGAGGAGGCCGCTGTCGAGACCGAGACCACCGAGGCTGCTGAGTAAATAGCTCGCCGAGGAATCGCTCGCATTCATGGCAAAAGGGCCGTGCATCCAATTGGGTGCACGGCCCTTTTCTTATCGACGCAAAGTAGCACGTCCTCTTTGCACCGAACGGTGGGGATTTTTCGTTTGCCCAGATAAAACCTGCCAAAATAAACCTGTCCCTTTTTGGCAGGTAACCGATAGGAGGCTACGTGGACACATCGACGTCCTTGGGCAATCGCGAGCTCGCGGTGGCAAAGAAGCGTGCGCTCGATGCTGCCTATTTTAGGAAGGGTATCGCTGTCGCGGCGCTTTCGAGCTGTATGTATGCGCTGTACACGGCCTTTGTTACCGCCGGTCAGCTCTTTGGCGTTTGGGCCGGTTGGTTCGATGCATTTGCTCCCTCCGGCCTTTTGGCGGTATTCATCTTGCCCACAATCGCCTCGGGCGTCAATGACGTGCTGAGTGCCGTCTGGGCCACGTTTTTCACTGCCGGTCAGGGCAAACTCGCCGACCTAGGCCGCTGTATCGCCTCAAAGCCCGGCGTCATCGTTATCGCCGCCGCCTTCATTGGCGGGCCCATCGCTTCTGCCGCCTACGTTATCGCGCTTTCGCAGGCAGGCACGCTTGCCGTGCCCATCGCCGCGCTCAACCCCGCGATCGGTGCGGTGCTCGCCCGCGTGCTCTACCGACAGCCGCTTAGCCCCCGTGTCGTCACCGGCATCGTTGTCTGCGTGGTCGCCGGCGCCATGATCGGTAGCGCCGGCCTGAGCGGGCAGGCATCTTCTGGCATGGCGCTTGGCTTGGGCCTGGCGCTGTTAGCCGCCCTGTGCTGGGGCGTCGAGGGATGCGTGGGCGGCCGCGCCACCTGCATAATCGATCCTCAGATCGCCATCAACATCCGTCAGCTTGTCTCGGGCGTCGGCAACCTGTGCTTGGTACTGCCGGTCCTAACCTTGGCATGCGGAGAGCCCCTTGGTCAGAGTTACGTCCTTGTCGCCCAAGCGCTCACCGACAAATCCTCCGTCGTGTTTTTCGCCTGCTCCGGTTTTGCCGCCTACTTTTCGTTTATGAGCTGGTATCGCGCCAACTCCATGTGCGGCACGGCGCTGGGCATGGCCATCAACGGCACCTATACCTTTACAGCGCCGCTGTTTACGTGGATTATCGTCGGCCTGGTCTTGGGCTTTGACGGCTACGCGCTTCCGTCCGTCGCATGGGTGGCGGCCGTCGTCAACCTCGTCGGCATTTGCCTGATCGCCGTGAATCCCCTCGACATGGTTAAAAAGGACGGTGATCGGGATGCTTCCGCTTAACTATGCCATGCTCGATTATTTTGTTTGCCATGACGAGGCTTGCGTCGACGATGTGATGGCCGATCTCGCGGCCGAGTACGCATCGTTTGCCGCCTTTGCAAGGCCGCGCATGCAGGAGGCGCTCATGACCGCGCACAAGAATGGCCTGATTGACGAGGCGCGCTTTGATTTGAATGCCGAAGGCGAGCTTCGCGTCTACTATCGGGCGAGCGTCGAGCAGCGCAAAGTTATCGGCGCCTATCTGGGCCGTAGCCACTAAAAATAAAACGTCCCTTTTTGGCAGGTCGGTCGTAGTTATTACGTGGGGGATGAGGTCGAGCGTATAGCGTGCGTCCCGTTTGGCTAAAGTACAACTATCTGTGTTTAACTCGCCCAGTGCAGTGGCTACGGGCGATGGCCAAAAAAGGAAAACCACATGGGATTCATGTCAAAGCTGCTGTCCTTTGGATCCGATAAGGACCTTAAGCGCTACTACAAGATCGTTGACCAGATCAACGGGCTTGAGCCTCAGTTTGAGAAGATGACCGAGGAGGAGCTTCGCGGCCAGACCGATAAGTTCCGCGAGCGTTACGCTAACGGCGAGTCGCTTGACGACATGCTCCCCGAGGCCTTTGCCACCGTGCGCGAGGCTTCAAAGCGCATCACGGGCATGCGTCACTTTGACGTACAGCTCATCGGCGCCATGGCGCTGCACGAAGGTCATATCGCCGAGATGAAGACCGGCGAAGGCAAGACGCTCGTCTCCACCCTGGCCGGCTATCTTAACGCCATCGCCGGCAAGGGCGTGCATGTCGTTACCGTCAACGACTACCTGGCAAAGCGCGACTCCGAGTGGATGGGCCGCATCTACAAGTATTTGGGCATGACCGTCGGCCTGCTGCAGAACAACATGCCGCTCGAGCTTAAGCGCCCGGCCTACCAGGCCGATGTCACCTACGGCACCAACTCCGAGTTTGGCTTTGACTACCTGCGCGACAACATGGTCACCCGCCCCGAGCAGCGCGTCCAGCGCGGCCACAGCTACGCCATCGTCGACGAGGTCGACTCCATCCTGATCGACGAGGCCAGGACCCCGCTGATCATCTCGGGCGCCGGCACCAAGTCGGCCAGCACCTACAAGGACTTCGCGCGCGCCGTGCGCGGGCTGGAGCGCGGCGAGGACGTGTCGCACGATATGCTCACCGCCACCGAGGACGTGGAGCCCACGGGCGACTACGTCATGGACGAGGCCAAGCACACCATTGCCGCCACCGAGCGCGGCCTCAAGAAGATCGAGCGCCGCCTGGGTATCGAGGACATCTACGCCGACCTTTCGGGCCAGCTGGTCAACCACCTGCAGCAGGCGTTGAAGGCCCAATACATGTTCCACCGCGACAAGCAGTACGTCGTTACCAACGGCGAGGTCAAGATTGTCGATGAGTTCACCGGCCGCATCATGGAGGGCCGTCGCTACTCCGAGGGCTTGCACCAGGCTATCGAGGCCAAAGAGGGCGTGCTCGTGCGCGAGGAAAACCAGACGCTGGCTACCATCACCCTGCAGAACTACTTCCGTCTGTATGACAAGCTTTCCGGCATGACCGGTACGGCGCTTACCGAGGACGCCGAGTTCCGCGAGATCTACAAGCTGCCCGTCGAGGTCATCCCCTCCAACAAGCCCGTGCAGCGTGTCGATCATGAGGACCTGGTGTACCGCACCATCCAGGCCAAGTACAACGCCGTTGCCGACGACGTCGAGCGACGTCACGCCAAGGGCCAGCCGGTCCTGGTGGGCACCGTCTCCATCGAAAGCTCCGAGAAGCTGTCGGCCGCCCTTACCAAGCGCGGCATCGCGCACGAGGTCCTCAACGCTAAGCACCACGAGCGCGAGGCTCATATCGTTGCCCAGGCCGGACGCTACGGCGCCGTGACCATCGCTACTAACATGGCCGGTCGTGGTACGGACATCTTGCTGGGCGGCAACCCCGACGAGCTGGTGCGCGAGCGCCTTGAGTACGAGGGCCTGACCATGGAGGACGTGACGCCCGAGCAGCTCGAGCAGTTTAACGCCGAGGCCAAGGAGACCTGCAAGGCCGAGCGCGAGCGCGTGCTTGCCGCCGGCGGCCTGACCGTCATCGGTACCGAGCGCCATGAGTCCCGTCGTATCGACAACCAGCTGCGCGGCCGCTCCGGTCGTCAGGGCGATCCGGGCGAGACCCAGTTCTACCTGTCGCTCGAGGACGATCTGATGCGCCTGTTCGGTGGCGACAAGATGGACCGCGTCTCCAAGATGATGGTCACGGCAGAAATGGGCGACGACATGCCCATCCAGCACAAGATCATCTCCAAGGCCGTCGAGAGCGCTCAGCACAAGGTCGAGAGCATCAACTTCTCCATGCGCAAGAGCGTTCTTGAGTACGACGACGTGATGAACAAGCAGCGCCAGGTTATCTACGCCGAGCGCAACAAGATTCTGGACGGTAAGGACCTGACCGACCACATCACCGAGGTCATGCACGACACCGTGTACCGCTGCGTGCAGGAGTTTTGCACTAAGGACAGCCACGACGGCGAGCGCGACCTCGATGGCCTGCGCAAGTGGGTCGTGGAACTGACCGGTCATATCGATACGCCCAAGTTCCCCGACGAGGATTACGAGGCCCTTGCTGCCGATGTCCTGGCCTACGTCGAGAAGTGCTACAACATGAAGGCCGAGCGCTTGGGCGAGGACCTCATGCGCGAGCTCAATACTCAGGTTATGTTGCGCGTTATCGATACCCGCTGGATGAACTACCTGCAGGAGATGGACTATCTCAAGACCGGTATCGGACTGCGCGGCTTTGGTCAGCGCGACCCGCTGGTCGAGTACAAGACTGAGGCCTATGGTGCCTTCCAGATGCTCGTTGACACCATGTACGAGGATTACCTGCGCACCGTCCTGCGCATCGAGATCAAGGCCGCCCCGCAGGCTGTGGAGCGCAAGGAGGACCCCGCGCTCGAGGGTGCGCGCTTCTCCGGCCCCGCCGACGTCGATGGCGACAACGGCAACTCGGTCCTGCGCAAGGAGGCACGGGCACAGGCTCGCACGGCCGTCCAGGGCGGACCGGCAGCCGTCAACAACGGCGCTAAGGTGACCACCTACCGCAAGTCCGAGAGCGACGACCCGTATGTCAACGTGGGCCGCAACGAACCGTGCCCTTGCGGCAGCGGTAAGAAGTTCAAGTACTGCCACGGCAGGAATCGTTAATGGCGGATGCTTTAGAGGTAACGCCCGCCGAGTTGGACGCGTTTGCGGACCGGCTCGGCGAGGTTGAGTCGTATCTTCATTTGGACGAGAAGCGCACCCACGTGACCGAGCTTGAGGCCAAGAGCGTCGCTCCCGGCTTTTGGGACGACGCCGATGCCGCTCGCGCCACGATGGAAGAGATTGCGCGCGCCAAGGAGGATATCGCCGCCGTGGATACCGCGCGCGGCGAGCTCTCCGATGCCCGCGCGGCGCTGGAACTTGCCGAGGAAATGGGCGATGACCCCGATGCCGCTGCACTGCGTGAGGAGGCTGCCGCCACGGCTGATCGTCTGGCACGCGCCATCGATGAGCTCGAACTTTCGAGCTGGTTTACCGGCGAGTTCGATCACGGTGACGCGATTGTGACCATCAAGCCCGGACAGGGCGGCTTGGAGGCGCAGGACTGGACCTTCATGCTCTTTAAGATGTACATGAAGTACTGCCAGCGCCGCGGCTGGAAGGTCACCATCAACGATTGCCCCGCTGCCGAGGTCATTGGCATTGATCGCGCGACCTTTACCGTTGAGGGCAAGGATGCCTTCGGTATGCTTCGTGCCGAGGCCGGCGTTCACCGTTTGGTGCGCATTAGCCCCACCGATGACAAGAAGCGTCGACAGACTACGTTTGCCGGCGTCGAGGTCATTCCGGTGCTGCCCGACGATATCGATATCGAGATCAACCCCGACGATATCCGCGTCGACGTGTACCACGCAAGCGGCCCGGGCGGCCAGGGCGTCAACACCACCGACTCCGCCGTGCGCGTGACGCATTTTCCCAGCGGCATTGTAGTGACCTGCCAAAATGAGCGCAGCCAGATTCAGAACAAGGCCGCGTGTATGCAGATTCTCAAGGCCCGCCTGTACGAGATTGAGCTCGAGAAGCGCGCCGAGGCGCTCGACGAGATCCGCGGTCCCAAGACCACGATTGGCTTTGGCAACCAGATCCGCAGCTACGTGCTCTATCCGTATCAGATGGTCAAGGACCTGCGCTCGGGCGTGGAGACCAGCAACGTCGACGCCGTTCTCGACGATGGCGACTTGGATCCGTTTGTGATCGGCTACCATCGCTGGGCTACCGGCAATGCTGATGCGGAGTCTCCGTCCGCTTAAGCCCCGGGTGAGTCACGGACCGACACTAAACTCTGGACAGGCGGTTTTATATCCAGAGCAAACCCGCCGCGGGGTGGTTTTTCCTCGGCGAATCGGTAGAATCGAATACGGTAAGAAGTTCAAAGCGCACCCAAGGGGGTGCGCTTTTTTGAGGGAGGTAGCATGGCATATCGTCTGGATATCAAGCGCATTCTTTCAATGAACTTCTTCCGCGATCTACCCCAGATCATGCTTGGGTGCGCTTTGGCGGCCATCGCGACCGACCTGTTTTTGATTCCCAACGGTCTTGCCGCCGGTGGCGTTACGGGCCTTGCGACTATTATCCAGGCGGTCGGTGCCGCGCGGGGCGTGTCGCTGCCCGTCGGTATCCAAACCATCGTGATGAATGCCTTGCTGTTGCTGGTCGTCATGCGCGAGGGCGGCATGTTCTATGTGGTACAGACGGCGACAGGCTTTGTGCTACTGGGCTTCTTTACCGACCTGTTTGCCCCGTTTGTAGCGCCTCTGGCAGATTCAGACCTGATGCTTCCCGCTATGTGGGGCGGCATTATCACGGGCATTGGTTACGGCATGGTGTTACGCGCCGGCGCCAACACCGGCGGCTCCGACACCATCGGCCAGATTATCTCGCGTAATACCTCGCTGCCGGTGGGTTCGACCGTCATGGCGATCGATGTCGCCGTATGCGCGGCATCGGCCCCCGTTTTCTCTCTAGAGAACGCGCTGTATGCAGGGCTTTCGATGGTAATTAGCGGCTATGTGATCGACGCTGTGGTCGATGGCGGCAACAAGCGCCGTATGGTGCTCATCATCTCGGAGAATTTCCCCGATATCGCGGCCGATATCATGTATGGCCTGGGTCGCGGCTGCACTAAATTTAAGGCGACCGGCATGTATTCGGGCGCTGAGAAGCCGGTGATTATGGTGATCGTTAGCCGCCGCGAGCTCAATACACTCAAGACCATCGTGCGCGAGCGCGATCCTCAAGCTATCGTGACGGTCGCCGACGTTACGGAAGCCTTCGGTGAGGGGTTCAAGGACATTAACGCGTAGGGTAGACTGCGCTCCATCCAAAAGACGTTCACATTGATAAACCGATTCATCAGCGGGTCTGCCAGCTAAATTATTCAAATAATGATAAAAACTCTGGTAAAGCCTTCAGTTTCCAGCATAATGAATGGCGCACGTGCATTGCGGCTGGGTTGGGATTACCTTCTGCGCCGTGCGCATCTTGTCTAAAGAGGATGAAAGGAAGGCACAATGAGCGACGAAGAGCTCAAAAAGGTTGCCAACGAGGTAAGGAAGGGCATCGTCACCGGCGTGCACGCTGCCAAGTCCGGCCATCCGGGCGGTTCGCTCGGCTCTGCCGACATCATGACTTATCTGTACTTTGAGGAAATGAATATCGACCCGGCCTATCCTCGCAAGGCCGACCGCGACCGCTTTGTGCTCTCCAAGGGCCATTGCGCTCCGGGTCTGTACGCCGTGCTCGCCGAGCGCGGATTCTTCCCCAAGGAGGACCTCGAGACGCTGCGCCATATCGGCAGCCACCTGCAGGGCCACCCCAACATGAACGACACCCCGGGCGTCGACATGTCCACCGGCTCGCTGGGCCAGGGCATCTCCGCCGCCGTGGGCATGGCCGTCGCCGCCAAGCACTGGGGCGATACTTACCGCACGTACGCCCTGCTGGGCGACGGCGAGAGCGAGGAGGGCCAGGTCTGGGAGGCCGCCATGTTTGCCGGCAATCAGCAGCTCGACAACCTCTGCGTGATCGTTGACCACAACGGTCTGCAGATTGACGGTCCCGTCGAGGAGGTCAACGATCCCATGCCGCTCGCCGACAAGTTCCGCGCCTTTAAGTTCCACGTGGTGGAGCTCGCCGACGGCAACGACTTCGGTCAGATTCGCGCCGCCTTTGCCGAGGCTCGCGCCACCAAGGGTCAGCCTACCGCCATTATCGCCGAGACCATGAAGGGCAAGGGCGTTTCCTTTATGGAGAACCAGGTTGGTTGGCACGGCAAGGCCCCCAACGATGAACAGTTTGAGCAGGCCATGGCAGAGCTCACGGCCGCCGGAGAGGAGCTCTAGGATGGCAGACGTCAAGAAAATCGCCACGCGTGTAAGCTACGGCGAGGCCCTCGTTGAGCTCGCTGCCGAGCACGACGACTTTGTGGTCCTCGACGCCGACCTGGCTGCCGCCACGCAGACCGGTAAGTTTAAGGCCGCCTGCCCCGACCGCTTCTTTGACGTGGGCATTGCCGAGAGCAACCTGATGGGTGTCGCCGCCGGTATCGCGACCACCGGTCGTACTGCCTTTGCGAGCACCTTTGCCATGTTTGCCGCCGGCCGCGCTTTTGAGCAGGTCCGTAACTCCATCGGCTATCCGCACCTCAACGTCAAGATCGGCGCCACGCACGCCGGTATTTCGGTGGGCGAGGACGGTGCCACGCACCAGTGCTGCGAGGATATCGCCCTTATGCGTGTTATCCCTGGCATGACCGTGATTGTCCCGGCCGACGACGTGGAGGCCCGCGCCGTGGTCCGCGCCGCCTACGAGTGCGACGGCCCCGTGTACATGCGCTTTGCCCGTTTGGCCTCGCCGGTCATCAACGACCCCGAGACCTACAAGTTCGAGCCGGGCCGCGGCATCGTCATGCGTGAGGGCGCCGATGTGACCATCATCGCCTGCGGCCTGATGGTTGGCGAGGCTCTCGAGGCTGCCGAGCAGCTCGCTGCCGAGGGCATCGACGCCGAGGTCATCAACATGCACACCATTAAGCCCATCGACGCCGATCTGATCGTCAAGAGCGCCGCCAAGACCGGCCACGTCGTGACCGTCGAGGAGCACTCCGTGATCGGTGGCCTGGGCAGCGCCGTTGCCGACGTGCTCTGCGCTCAGTGCCCGACGCCGCTCAAGAAGATTGGCGTCAACGATACCTTTGGCGAGTCCGGCCCGGGCGCCGAGCTCCTGCACAAGTACGGCCTGGATGCCGCCAACATCGTGGCAACCACCAAGGAGTTCTTGGCCTAGGGCAAGACGAGGCAAAGTATCGCTTTAGCAACCGTATGCAAGCCAGAACAGGGGCGCCCCCAAAGAGGGCGCCCCTGTTTTTTCGGCAACAAACAAATCGGGCCCGCACCAAGCAAGGGCTACCTCCGGGAAGCGGGCCCATATCAGCAAAGTGCAACTCAGCCCTTCCAACTTTGTATATGCAGCACCCCAAGAAAAACGCGGCGACTCCTTAGTAGCCGCAGGCCGCGCACAGGGCTACCTCCCAAATCATTCCGCAGGACGGAGGAGTCCCCGCAGCGCGAAGCGCGTAGCGGGGACTCCGACATGTCCGAGGACGATTTGGGAGGTAGCCCTGTGCGCGGCCGGTGAGACCAAAACCCTGCCATGCTTCTTATGTGCAGTGAAGCTAATGCTGCTAAAATACAAAGCGCTCATGTAGTTTAAACGCACGATGATAAGGAGCACCAGTGGGTAACCACTTCCGTACCTCCGGTGCGGGCGATGAGGCCCCCAAGACACGGCAAGGTGTCCCGGGCACACGTTTCGCCACTCCGGATTCAGAGGGCCAGCATAATGCCCAGGCCCCCGCACAGCCGGCAGATCAGGCACGGCCGGCATCCGATCCCTTTGCCTACAATCCCACCAGCGATGTCGAGCTTTCTGCCGCTGCGGGCTTTGAGCCCGTCCAAAAGGTGACTGCTCGCGTGAACCAGCCTCAGACGTCAGCCGAGCCTCAGCCGACCATGGCGGGCATTCCCGATCCCATGGTTCCTGCTACGCCCGCGCCGCAACCGGCGCAGTCCGGCCTCTTTGCCGGCATTCCCGATCCTACGCAGCCCGCTGCGCCCATGGTCGAGAATGATCAGGCTGCCGAGGTCGCAAGTCTTGACAATGCGCTCAACAACCCCGATTTTACGTCGGTGTTCGCGCCTATCGATCCGCAGGCAAGTCGCAAGAAGATGGCCAAGCAGGCCGGTGTCGAGCCCGTCATTCTGATGGAGCATGTCACCAAGATCTACCCGGCACAGCCCAACAAGCCCGCACTCGACGACATCAACATCGAGATCTATCCGGGTGAGTTCGTCTTCTTGGTCGGTCATTCCGGATCGGGTAAGACCACGCTGCTTTCCACGCTCAACCGTGATGTCAGGCCTACGAGCGGTCGCATTTTGGTCGCCGGTCAGGATCTCATGAAAATCAAGAATCGCAAGGTTCCCTTCTTGCGCCGCCAGATTGGCGCCGTGTTCCAGGACTTTAAGCTTTTGCCGCAAAAGACCGCCTATGAAAACGTGGCGTTTGCCCTGCAGTGCATAGGCAAGCCCAAGGGCGTCATTCGCAGCCAGGTGCCCGAGGTACTGCGTCTGGTCGGTTTGGCCGATCAGATGGACTCGCTGCCCGATCAGCTTTCCGGCGGCGAGCAACAGCGCGTGGCCGTCGCCCGCGCCATGGTCAACCGTCCGCCGCTGCTGATTTGCGACGAGCCAACGGGCAACCTCGACCCGGCAATTTCGCTCGGCATCATGAAGCTGCTCGAGCGCATTAACCGCACCGGCACGACCGTGATCGTGGCTACCCACGATCGCGAGATGGTCGATAGTATGCATCGTCGCGTGATCGCCCTCGAGGGCGGCCACGTAATCCGCGACCAGGAGAGGGGAGGTTACGGCAACTATGGCACCAACTAACGTGGGCTATTCGCTCAAAGAGGCAATGAGCCACTTCTTCCGTAACTGGACCACCTCGCTCGGCGCCGTCATCACGATTTTCCTATCGCTGTTTATCATCGGCCTGTTCATCATGGGTTCCGCGATGCTGAACTCCGTGATCGGCACCGTTGAGGATCAGGTTGTTATCAACGCGTTTATTAGCGATGACGCCGACCAGGCCGACGTCCAGGCTTTCGAGAGTGAGCTCAAGACGTGGAACAACGTTAAGTCCGTGACCTATAAGGACAAGGACGACGCGCTGGCCGAGTACACGAGCAAGATGTCGGGTAACGCCGACGCCACTCTGAGCGCACTTGATGGCCAGAATCCGCTGCCTGCTTCGTTCGCGATCGAGATGGACGATCCGTCCCAGGTCGAGAGCACGGCCAAGAAGCTCAAGAAGAACTCCGATTTCCAGAAGATCGCGGATGACGGTGACGTCGATGCGAGCGTTCTGTACGGTCAGGAGGAAGTGAGCCGCCTGTTCCAGGTGACGAACTACATCCGCATCGCTGCCGTTGTGCTTGTTGGTTTGCTGACGTTTATCGCGTTCATCTTTATCAACAACACGATTCGCCTGTCGATTACGGCTCGCCGCCGCGAGATTGCTATCATGCGCTTGGTGGGCGCCAGCAATGGCTTTATTCGCGGTCCGTTTATCACCGAGGGCGTGCTGCAGGCCGTTTTGGGCTCGCTGCTTTCCATCGGTGTTTTGGAGCTGCTTCGCAACCTGTTGGTTCCGCGTCTTCAGGAGAGCATTGGCTGGATGTCGTTTGCGCTGCCGATGCAATACTACCTGGTGACGTATGCCGCACTGATTCTGGTCGGCGTGATCATCGGTCTCTTTGGTTCCGCCATTGCCATGCGTCGCTACCTGCGCGTGTAGACACAGCTGGAATTAGTTTTGCTAACGGGCCGTCCCGCTCTGGGGCGGCCCGTTTTTTGATTCCCGTGCGACGGAGGAAAAGGGCTCACCGGCAGTTCGGCTTGTCTCGATAATTCGATTTTCTCCGTCACATAGGGATCATGACGCGAGGTGCGTGCCCCGTTGTTGATTGGGTAGACTCTTTGATGCGTGCGGTTTAGGCCTGCACGGTGTTTTGACATGATGCGGTTGCGCCTGCGGGCCCCGCAACAGATAGTAAGGAGGCGCCATGGGGCGCAATAACAAACATAAGCGTAGCGCTCGCAACAAGCGCGCGCCGGTGCGTAGCGAGCGGCGTCCCAGCCTGACGGGCCGTGTGCAGCTCCATGAGCACAGCGCCTATGTTGTCACCGATAATGGCGACTATAAGGTTATGGGTCGCGGCAAGCGCGAGATTATGGACGGCGACATCGTGGCCGTGAGCATTAAGACCGGACCGCGCGGCGATCGCCGTGCCGTGATCGAGGGCGTTGTCGAGCGCGCGGCCATAAGCGTGGTGGGCACGTATCAGACGGCAGGCCCCCTCGGTGTGATCGAGCCGCTTGATTCGCGTCTCAAGGCCGATTTCTTTATTTTGCCCGAGGATACTTCGGCGGAGCGTTTGGGCGTGCATCCGGGCGATGCAGTCGTCGCACGCATTTTGACCTATCCGACACGCCTGGAATCGGGCACCGTGACTCTTGAGCGCCGCATTGGCGGCGACGATGCGCCCGACTTGGGCGTTCAATATGTCATGGCTCGTTACGGCTATACCGATAGTTATCCCGAGACCGCCCTTGCCGAGGCCGAGGAGCTATCGCTCGACGTGGCGACAGCTCTTAAGGACCCACTTCGCCGTGATCTGCGCGACCGTTTTATCATCACGATCGATCCGGTCGACGCGCGCGACTTTGACGACGCCATCTCTTTGGAGCGCACGACGCAGGGCGGCTACAAGCTGGGTGTCCATATCGCCGATGTATCGCATTATGTGGCCTGGGACGGACACATCGACCTAGAGGCTCGCCATCGCACGACGTCGGTGTACCTTGCCGATCGCGTGCTTCCCATGTTGCCCGAGCGCCTGTCGAATGACCTGTGTTCCTTGCGCCCCGACGAGGATCGCCTGGCGTTTACCGTCGACATCGAGCTCGATGCGCAGGGGCACGTCCGCCACTACGATCCGTATCCTAGCGTGATTCGCTCGCGCGTGCGCATGGACTATGACGGTGCCGAGGCACTGCTGGTGCGTGCCGGTGCGGTGGAGTACTCCGTGTTGGAAGGTGCCGCCGAGGATGTTGCTGCAGCCGAGGCGTCGCGCGAGGAGGCGCTTGAGCGCGGTTTGACTTGCGAAGAGACTGCCCGCGACTACGACGTGGATCTGAGCGATTTCCTAGTTGCTGCCAACGAGCTTGCCGAGCGACGCCGTCGCATTCGCCGTGCGCGCGGCTCGGTCGACTTTGACACGGCGGAGATTCGCGCTTTGCTGGACGAGGACGGCATTCCCGTGCAGATCGTGGCCCGCGAGCGCTCGTGTGCCACGTCGCTCATCGAGGAAGCTATGCTGCTTGCCAACGAGTGCGTTGCCGAGTGGCTGGCAGACCGCGATATTGAGGCATGCTATCGCGTGCATGAGGATCCCAGCCCCGACAGCTTGCACGGGGCCGCTGTGGCGCTGGCGCAGCTGGGTATCATCGACGATCGCCGCGCGGCCGGCATTGCCCTGGGAAGTCCCGATGAGCTGCAGGCGGCGGTTGACGCTGCCGCTGGCACGGCAAATGCCCCGCTTGTCAACACGTTGCTATTGCGCAGTATGCAGCGCGCGCTGTACAAGCCGCGCAACGAGGGCCACTTTGCGCTCGCCGCGCCGTGCTACTGCCACTTTACGAGCCCTATCCGACGCTATCCGGACCTTGTTGTCCATCGCGTGCTCAAATTGCAGCTGGCGTATGAGCAGCTGGGCGGCAAGGATGCCTTGGTGCGCACGCCGCGGCTGATCGGCAGGGGTCGCGAGTCGCTGCCGCGCATCTTGCCGCAGATTTGCCGTGCATGCAGCGATGCCGAGCGTGCGGCCGACGCCGCCAGCCATGCGACGCAAAAGATTAAGATTGCCCAGTATTACGAGGATCGTCTGGGCGAGCGCTATGCCGGAACCATTTCGTGGGTCAGCAGCATGGGCCTCTTTGTGCGCCTCGACCTGACACAGGTCGAGGGCTTGGTCTCGATTAAGAGCTTGGGAAGCGAGTGGTTCGAGTTTGACGAGGACGCGCTCACGCTCACGGGTGCCGACACGGGGACTCGCTATGAGCTGGGGCAGCGCGTGATCATCGAGGTCTCGCGCGTCAACACGACCCGCGGGCACTTGGACTTTAAGCTCATCCATTAGTTTGGCCAGAAAAAACTTGGTTGGCGACCGGGTGCATAAGATTTTTGTTCCCGGCAGGCACTTCGACATTATTGACCTGGGTTTCGATGCTGCGGGCGATGTCACCGCTATCGTGCTGGTGCTGCTGGTGGCCGCGTTGGCGCGTTATGCCACTCGTCCCATCGGCGCCCATGCAAGACGTGTCTGGATACCCAAGATACTACCGGCATCGTTGGATACTCTTTATGGCAACCGGTTACAATGTCAACTGTCGATACGCGCCATCGACGCTTCGGCGCTTACCCAGACATGCGTCTTTACGAAGAGGAGATTCCTGTGGCAGTGCTATTTGTTGAGTATCCCAAGTGCTCTACCTGTAAAAAGGCTAAGGCATGGCTGGATGAGCACGGGGTTGAGTATATCGATCGCGATATCGTAGCGGATAACCCAACAGCCGAGGAGCTTTCCGCGTGGGTTGCGCGGTCGGGATTGCCGGTGCGACGCTTCTTTAACTCGTCGGGCATGAAATATCGAGAGCTTGGTCTGAAAGCGCGCCTGGATGCGGGTATGACGGACCAGGAATGCTGCGAGCTGCTGGCGACTGACGGCATGCTGGTTAAGCGCCCGCTGCTGGTGGGCGACGACTTTGCGATCCCCGGCTTTAGGGAAGCGGCTTGGACCGAGGCGTTGCTGTAGCGACTGCGGGGAAGCTGTATCCCGTTTTGGATGCCGATTTTGGGATACAGTTTTCGCTGACAGGCTTGCTCCGGTCAGTTTTTGAACCGCGGCCACCCGTGCGGGCCGAAGAGCTATGCGTGCTTGTCGAAGTATCGCTTCGCCATCCTTTGTCCATAAGGGGCAGATGTGTCGCTTCACAGGTCCTTCACGGGTTGGCTAAAATCAGGCCAATTTTAAAAAAGTTAAAATAAAGACTTGCGTCATCGCGATGCTTCCCGTATATTTCTTTCTTGCGCAAAGGCACAGCCGAGCGCAGCGATGCAGTCATTGGGATGTCGTCTAATGGCAGGACAGCGGATTCTGGTTCCGTCAATGGGGGTTCGACTCCCTCCATCCCAGCCATTGCATTTGCTACATATGGCCCGTTCGTCTAGCGGTTTAGGACGCCGCCCTCTCAAGGCGGAGATCACCAGTTCGAATCTGGTACGGGCTACCACAAATTGAATGCCCGGGCCTCGCAAGAGACCCGGGTTTTGTGTATACACCGCATGTGTGGAATGAGCCGCGTTTCACCTGGACCGAGGAGTTGCCATGGACCTGCCCATCAGCCTACAAGACATTACGTATGCCGAGAATTACCTGGCGCAGGGAGACCTGGCCACGGCGACGCCGCTGCTGGAGCGTTTGGTGGAGCTCGCCGAGGAGTATATCGATGCCGAGTGCAAAACGGAGGAGAACCGCCAGTACTTTAGCTTCGATAGCAAGTTTGAGCGCCTGGCCTACCGCCGCGTGGAAAAGGATCCACGCGAGCTGGTGCAGGTCGAGGTGCCGTTTGACCGCCTGTACTCCGACATGGCGTTTGCCTACATCCGTCAGCAGGATTATGTGAGCGCTCGCAATGCCTTGATGCAGGCCGTGCGCTGGGACCCCATGAACTGCAACTACCGACTGGATCTGGCCGAGCTGTTCCGTGCGCTCGAGGACAAGCAGGAGTGGGCTTCGCTTTCGTTTTCGGTGCTGGAGCGTGCGAGTGACGGCAGGTGCGCCGCCCGCGCCTACGCCAACTTGGGCCAGTACTTTTTGGAGCCCGAGACCGAGAACGTCTCGGCGGCCGTGGGTTGCGCACGTCTGGCGCTGCGCTTGGCCCCTGGCGATTCACATACGACGCGCTTGCTCAGCAAGATCCATGCCACCTATCCGGATGCCGCCGACGAGAGTGATGAGCATGTGATGGGCGAGCTGGCGTTGCAGGGCGTACCGACCTCGCCTTCGGCCGAGATTGCCATTTGTCTGATTATGTGTGCGACCGACGCTGCGGGCGACGGTGACAAGCAGGAGGCTACACGCCTGACGGTCCGTGCCCGCGACCTGGTGGGCGAGGAGGCATGCGCGGCGATCATTAAGCTGGTGCGCGAAAGCGATGCCGAGCTCAACGCCGAGCGCAAGGCCAAACGCGAGGCCGCGAGCGGGAAAGCCGATGACGCCGAGGAGGCCGGCGATGCCCAGTAAGCGCGAGCGCAAGCTCATCTCCAAGAATCGTTCGGCGCATCACGAATACTTTATCGACGAGACCTTTGAGTGCGGCATTGAGTTGAGCGGTACCGAGGTCAAGTCGATTCGCGAGCGCGCCTGTCAGATTACCGATACTTTTGCGCTGATTCGCGGCGGCGAGTGCTGGCTGGTGGGTTTGCACATCCATCCCTATAGTCACGGTGGCGTGTGGAACCGTGATCCCGATCGCCGGCGCCGTCTGCTGCTGCATCGCAAGGAGATTGATTTTCTTGACGGCAAACTGCGCAACCGCGGCTATGCACTGGTGCCGCTCGAGCTCTACTTTAATACCGATGGTCGCGTTAAGCTGCTGTTGGGCCTGGGCCGTGGCAAAAAGCTCTACGACAAACGCGAGGACATGGCCAAACGTGACGTTCAGCGCGAAATCGATCGCGCGCTTAAGGAGCGTAATCGCTAAGGGTTGATATCCGGGCGGGCGGGGATGTTCATCCATCACTGTTGTCGTACTCCCGGTCTGCTCCTCGCAAGTTGCGGTGGAATAGTTCCTGTTTGTTGGGTATCCAGGCTTAAACAGGGACTTTTTCACCGCAACTGCGTGTGGCTCATTTTTCTTACCGTTCTGACACATATGTCTCATTGTGGGTATATACGTCTGCAAGGCTCAATTCCGAGTTAGGGGAGTGATCGTTTTGGATAAAGCTGCGTTCTTTACGATGCCGTGCGGGCTGTATGTGGTGAGTGCCGCGGCAGATGGATCGCGCGCCGGCTGTATTATCAACACCGCAGTGCAGGTGACGTCCACGCCGCCGCGCATTTCGGTTGCCGTGAACAAGGAAAATGTCACGTCTGGCGTTATCTCGTCTGCCAAGGCCTTTGCGCTGACCGTGATCGATCAGACGGCCGATATGCCCTACATTGGTAACTTTGGATTCCGTACCAGCAGCAACTATGACAAATTTGCCAAGTACGAGACGCGCGAGACCGCACTGGGCATGCCCTATGTTCCCGAGCATGCGGCAGCCTTGTTTAGCTGCCGTTTGATCGACACAGTGGATGTGGGCACGCATCTACTGTTTATCGGCGAGGTCGAGGATGCCGAGCGCCTGAGCGACGAGACGCCGCTCACCTACGATTACTACCATAAGGTCCTGAAGGGCAAGACGCCGCCCAAGGCGTCTTCGTACCAAGGGTAGAAATGCGGTAAAACCGCTTGCATTATATTATTAAGAATATATACTAATTAAGCAAAGTACACCAGCAGCCACGTTCGAGAGGAGAACATCATGGCCGAGGAAAAGAAGACGTACAAGTTCGTGTGCACCGTTTGCGGTTACGAGGTAGAGGTCGACACGCCCGAACTGCCCGAGGATTACGTGTGCCCGGTGTGTGGCGTCGGTCCCGATCAGTTTGAGCTCGTCGAGGAGTAGTTCGTAGAAACACGACTTGCAGCAACATGTAGCTCTGTCCAAGGGCCCCGGTCGGATATCCCGGCCGGGGCCCTTTTCCTCCGTCCCCAAGGGATCACGGCTGCTATTAGCCGATCCTGTCTGTTGTGAGTCCGGCCGACCTTTTGTTTTAACCTGCAACATCTAACGGCTCAAAACGGGTCTTCCTGTTACAGAACGAGACAAACCAAAACCATCATTCTCAAAATCTCAATCTATAACATTTAGGCACGTAAAACCCCTCTACTTGTTACAGATCGAGACAAAAGGTTGGGGCTGAAGAAATATCTCGATCTGTAACATCTGGGCGCGGAAATTGGGTCCACTTGTTACAGATCGAGACAAACTGAAACTATCTCTCAGAAAATCTCAATCTGTAACATCTAGGGGCTCAAAGCGGCCTCATGTGTTACAGATTGAGACGTTATATCTGGACAGTCACGCCATCCCATTACATCCCCGTTAGCAGCACGATGTCGAGAATCGTCACGATGACACCGATCCCTACGAGCAACGCGTTGAGCGGGCGCGAGTTGGCGTATTTGCCCATGACGCGGGGCGAGCTGGTGAGTCGTATGAGCACAAAGACCGTAATCGGCAGCTGAAGCGACAACAGTGCCTGACTCCAAATGAGACCCTCAAAAGGATTCGGGACGATCAGGCACGCCGCCACTGCGCCGACGAAACAGGCCGCCACTCCGATCGAGGAATGTCGGTCGTGGATGTCGTATTCCTCGTCGAATATGCCCGCGGTGATGGTGCCCGCCGCCATGCCCGCCGTCACGCTACTCGATATGCCCGCAAACAGCAGTGCCACCGCAAAGATGGTCGAGCTTGCCGGGCCCAGAATGGGGGAGAGCGTGGCCGCTGCGACGGCGAGGTCGTCTACGACAATGCCGTGCGCAAAGAAGGTCGTTGCGGCCAGGATGACCATGGCCGAGTTGATTGCCCAGCCCACACCCATCGAAAAGAGCGTGTCGAAGAGCTCGTAGTGCAGGCGTTCTTCGATAACCTGCTCGCCTTGGCCTTCGAAGTGCATGGATTGGATGACCTCGGAGTGCAGGAAGAGGTTGTGGGGCATAACGACCGCGCCTAGGACACTTACGATAATCGCGACTGAGCCGGTGGGCATACTGGGTGTAATCCAGCTTGTGGCGGCTTGCGGCCAGTCGACCTTGACCAGCAGAAGCTCGGCTAAAAACGAAAGTCCCACCACGCCCACGAAGGCGATGATCCAGCGTTCGGCGCGTTTGTAGGAGCTTGTCATGAGCATGACAATCGATGCCGCCGCCACGATGATGCAGCCGGCACGTACGGGCAGGCCAAAGAGCATTTGAAGTGCGATCGCACCGCCCAGGACTTCGGCCATGGCGGTGGCGACCGTGGCTAGATACGCGCTGCCGAGTATCGCACGCCCGACGAGGCGGGGCAGGTGGCGCGTCGTGGCCTCGGCAAGACACATGCCCGTGGCGATGCCCAAGTGAGCCGCGTTGTGTTGCAGCACGATGAGCATGATCGTGGACAGCGTGACGATCCACAGCAGCGCGTAGCCAAACTGCGAGCCGGCGGCCATATTGGAGGCCCAATTGCCCGGGTCGATAAAGCCGACGGTCACGAGCAGCCCGGGGCCGATATGCCGTGCGATGTCGAGTCCGCCGTGGCCGCCGGTGCGCGGGGAGCCAAAGTGATGTTTGAGATGGTCGATCATGGTGCACTCCTGCGTGCCGTTTGTTTGACGCCGCAAAGGATACCCGTTTTAGGCTCAAAATTTGACCATGACTAACAAAATTGTTGTATTTGAATAGGGTGGTAAAAGGGGGTTGCCGAAATGTCTTGATCTGTAACAACTAGGGATGGAAATTGGGCCTAGGTGTTACAGATCGAGACAGGAAGAAATGGTCCTATGGAAAATCTCGATCCGTAACAGCTGGCCGCCAAAACCGGCCCCTCGTGTTACAGATTGAGACATTCGTAACCGTCTCTCGAGAACATCTCAATCTGTAACAGTTGGTCGTCGAAATTGGGTCTTCCTGTTACAGATTGAGATGTTTGAAGCGGTGAGCTTACAGGCCGAACCTGGGGCCCTTGTTGTTGCCCTTGAGGTCGGCGGTGTCCACTCGTAGGGCGTGCGTTACGCAATTGTTTCGAAACGGGCGGGAAACACAATGGGCCGGCGATGCTTCTAGTATGCCTATTCAACTGACTGTCTAAATATCTAGGGGAGGATCGCGATGCAGGCAGATTCCGCTCAGCAGCAGGGCCTTTATCGCCCCGAATTCGACCACGATGCATGTGGCATCGGCGCTCTTGCCGATATCAACGGTGAGCGCCACCACCAGATTCTGGACGATGCGCTGTCCATTCTGGTCAACCTGGAGCACCGCGGTGGCACGGGACTCGAGAAGAATACCGGCGACGGCGCCGGCATCCTGTTCCAGGTTCCGCATCACTTTTTCCGCAAAGAGGCTCAAAAGTGCGGCCAGATTCTGCCGGCAGAGGGCGACTATGGCGTGGCCATGCTGTTCTTTCCGCAAGACGACAAGGGCGTAGAGGATGCCCGCCGCGTGTTTGAGGAAGGCTGTGCCGAGGCCGGCGTGCCGCTGCTCTTTTGGCGCGAGGTGCCGGTCGACCCTCACGATCTGGGCGAGACGGCCCGCGCCTGCATGCCCACCATCCTGCAGGCCTTCCTGGGCCGTCCGGACGACACGCCCGCCGGCGATGCCTTTGAGCGTCGCCTGTACGTGTGCCGCCGCACCATCGAAAAGAAGGCCGACGCCGAGTTTGCCCTGCGCGACAAGATCTTCTATGTGTGCTCCATGAGCTCGCGTACCATCGTGTACAAGGGCATGCTGGTCGCCACGCAGATGCGCCGCTTCTTTATCGATCTCAACGACGCCGCCGTTAAGACGGCCGTGGCGCTCGTCCACTCGCGCTACTCCACCAATACCACGCCTAGCTGGGAGCGCGCACATCCCAACCGCTTTATTATCCACAACGGCGAGATCAACACCCTCAAGGGCAACGTCAACTGGATTCGCGCTCGCGAACCTAACCTGTACAGCCCCGTGCTGCAGCATGATCTTGAGCGTGTGATGCCCATCATCAACCGCGAGGGTTCCGACTCCGCGATTCTGGATAATGTGCTCGAGTTTTTGGTCATGAACGGCCGTCCGCTCACGCGTGCCGCGTCCATGTTGCTGCCCGAGCCGTGGGACCACAACGACAACCTGAGCGAGGAGCGTCGCGCCTACGATGCCTACCAGTCCATGCTCATGGAGCCCTGGGACGGCCCGGCGGCCATCGCCTTTACCGACGGCCGTACGCTGGGTGCCGCCCTCGACCGCAACGGCCTGCGCCCGGCTCGCTACTACGTGACGCGCGACGGCCGCTTTATGCTGGCAAGCGAGGTGGGCACCATCGAGGTGCGCCCCGAGAATATCCTGACAAGCGGTTGTTTGGGACCGGGCCAGATGCTCGAGGTCGATTTTGCCCGCGGCCGTGTGATCTACAATGACGAGCTGCGCGCCCGCTATGCCAAGGAAAAGCCCTACCGCGATTGGATTGCCGAGGAGACGCTGACTGTTGATGCGCTCGACAAGCCCGCCGCGGCAACGCCCGCCGAGGATGCCGAGGTGCCTGCCGCCGTGCGTATGGCCAAGCTCGGCTACCACTGGGATGATGTTGACGAGGTCGTGCGCCCCATGGCCCAGCAGGGCAAGGCCCCGCTCGCCTCGATGGGTATCGATGCGCCGCTGGCCTGCCTGTCCAAGAAGACGCGCTCGTTCTTTGACTACTTCTATCAACTGTTCGCCCAGGTCACGAACCCGCCGATCGACGCCCTGCGCGAGCATATGGTCACCTCGACCACGCTCTACCTGGGCAACCACGGCAACCTGCTCGAGGACTCTCGTACGGCTTGCCAACTCGTGCGTCTGGAGCGCCCACTGCTGAGCGAGGAGGAGTTCGACCGCATTTGCGCGATTGACCGTGTTGGCTTTAAGACCCGCCGTTTCCGTGCTGTTTACCGCCGCGATGCCGGTGAGGGCGCGCTGCAGGCTGCGCTCAAGCAGCTTGCAGAGGACGTTGAGGCTGCGGTCCGCGACGGCGTGAACATCGTGGTGTTGAGCGATCGCGCCGGAGCGGACGAGGTACCCGTGCCGTCGCTGCTCGCCGTGGGCTGCGTGCACAACCACCTGATCCGCGCCGGCGTGCGTACCTTTGCCGACATCGTGGTGGAGTGTGGCGACGCCGTGTCTCCGCACGACTTTGCGGCGCTGGTGGGCTACTCCGCGAGCGGCGTCTATCCGTACAACGCGCATGCGTGCATTCGCGACCTGGCGGCGCGCGGCGATCTGGACGTGACAGCCGAGCAGGGCATCGCCAACTACAACAAGGCTGCGACCGCCGGCATCGTTTCCATTATGTCCAAGATGGGCATCTCCACGGTGCAGAGCTACCATTCGGCGCAGATCTTCGAGGCCGTGGGCTTTACGCCGGAGTTCGTCAACGCGTACTTTGCCGGCACGGTGAGCCGTGTGGGTGGTATGGGTGTCGAGGACGTTGAGCGCGAGCAAAACGAGCGCTACGACGCCGCGCTCGCTATCCTTAAGAGCCCGGCTCCCGATCAGCTGCCCACGCTGGGTCTGACCAAGTGGCGCCCGCTCGGCGGCGAGGATCACCTCATCGATCCGCAGACTGTCTACTTGCTGCAGACCGCCTGCCGTGAGGACAGCTACGACACCTTTAAGGAGTACAGCGCCCGCCTGCACCGCACCGGCCGTGCCGTGCGCCTGCGTGACTTGCTCGACTTTAATGCCAACGGCCGCAGGCCGGTTTCGCTCGACGAGGTGGAGCCTGCGCGCAACATCGTCCGCCGCTTTAACACCGGTGCCATGTCGTACGGTTCTATCAGCAAAGAGGCGCACGAGTGCATGGCCATCGCCATGAACCGCCTGCATGGACGCTCTAACTCGGGCGAGGGCGGCGAGGATCCGCGTCGCGAGACCCCGCTGGCTAACGGTGACTCCAAGAACTCCGCCATCAAGCAGGTGGCAAGTGCGCGCTTTGGCGTAACGAGCCGCTACCTGTGCAGCGCTTTCGAGATTCAGATCAAGATGGCCCAGGGCGCCAAGCCCGGCGAGGGTGGCCACCTGCCCGGTAAGAAGGTCTACCCCTGGATCGCCGAGGTCCGTCAGTCCACGCCCGGCATCGGCCTGATCTCGCCTCCGCCGCACCACGACATCTACTCCATCGAGGACCTGGCAGAGCTGATCTTTGATCTTAAGAACGCCAACCCCGGTGCGCGCGTGTCGGTCAAGCTGGTCAGCGAGGCCGGCGTCGGCACCATCGCCACCGGTGTGGCCAAGGGTGCCGCCGACAAGATCTTGATCAGCGGCCACAATGGCGGCTCGGGTGCCGCGGCGCGCGATTCCATTTGGCACGCCGGCCTGCCGCTGGAGCTCGGCCTTGCCGAGGCTCAGCAGACGTTGCTGCAAAACGGCCTGCGCTCCCGCGTGGTGCTCGAGGCCGACGGCAAGCTCATGGACGGCACCGATGTTGCCGTCGCCTGCCTGCTGGGCGCCGAGGAGTTTGGCTTTGCGACCATGCCGCTCATCTCCATGGGCTGCCTCATGCAGCGCGACTGCCAGCAGGATACCTGCCCGGCCGGCATCGCCACGCAAAACTGTCGCCTGCGTCGCGGCTTCCGCGGCAAGCCCGAGCACGTTGAGCACTTTATGCTCTTTGTTGCCGAGCAGCTGCGTGAGGTCATGGCGAGCCTGGGCTTCCGCACCGTCGACGAGATGGTCGGCCATCCCGAGTGCCTGCGCCAGATCGAGGTACCGGGCAACCGCAAGGCCAACCTGCTTGATCTGTCGCCCGTGCTGGCGAGCGCGACCTGCGAGTTCGGTGCCCATATCCCGGGCGCCGACGGTCGCCACTTCCTGCCGCAGATGGCTGCGGACAGCGAGCTCGACAAGACGCTCGACTCCACGTTGTTCGTGCCCTATACGGCCGATGCCCGTGCGCACCTGCGCCCGATTCGGTTCCGCGCCGATATCGCCAACGTCAACCGCTGCGTGGGCACCATCCTGGGCAATGCGGTGACCAAGGCGCATCCCGAGGGCCTGCCCGCCGGCTCCATCACCATCGATTGCGATGGTTCGGCCGGTCAGAGCTTTGGCGCCTTTCTGCCGCGCGGCATTACGCTCAACGTGTGCGGCGACGCCAACGACTACTTTGGCAAGGGCCTTTCGGGCGGCGAGGTGTCGGTGCGCCCCAACCCGCATGCGACCTACAAGTTCGACGAGAACATCATCGTGGGCAACGTGGCGTTCTTTGGTGCCACGAGCGGCCGCGGCTTTATTAACGGCCTTGCCGGACAGCGTTTTGCCGTGCGTAACTCCGGTGCCACCGTGGTGGTCGAGGGCTGCGGCAACCATGGCTGCGAGTACATGACGGGCGGCCTGGCGCTCATCTTGGGCGAGGTCGGGCAGAACTTCGCCGCCGGTATGACGGGTGGCGTGGCCTATGTCTTTGACCAGTACGGCACGCTCGAGGCCCGTGTGAACCACGAGAGCGTGGAACTCAAGGCCCCGACGGCTGGCGAGCTGGCACAGATTCGCGCGCTCATCCAGGAGCACGTGGACGCGACACAGAGCCCGCGCGGCATTAAGCTGCTCTACAGCTTCGACTCGATGAGCAAGCACTTTGTGAAGGTCATTCCGACCGAGTACGAGCGCGTGCTGGCGATTGTCGCTGCGGCCGAGGCCGTGGGCAAGACGCATGCGCAGGCCGAGGAGTTGGCGTTTGACATCGTGACCGGCCGCGCGAGCGCCGCGGATGTCGCTCGCTTTGATGTCGCGGGCGGTGCTGCGCCCGTGGCTGTCAGCTCTGTTGCTTCGACCAAGAAGGAGGCGTAAGTGCCATGGGTAAGCCCGGTGCTTTTCTTGATATCGATCGCGTGACCCACGAGCTGCGCCCCGTGGAGGAGCGCAGCCGCGATTTCGATCCGCTGTATGTGGAGCTCGACGACGATGCGCGCCGCGCCCAGGCGAGCCGCTGCATGATGTGCGGGGTGGCGTTTTGCCAGATGGGTGCGAGCTTTGGCAAGGCGCGTCCGAGTGGCTGTCCGCTGCACAACCTGATTCCCGAGTGGAACGAGCTGGTGTATCGCGGTCGCTGGGACGAGGCGGCCGAGCGCCTGTCGCTCACCTCGCCCATGCCCGAGTTTACGAGCCGCGTGTGCCCGGCACTGTGCGAGGCTGCGTGCAACCTGGGTTCGGTCGACGGCCAGCCCACAACGATTCACGATAACGAGCGCGCGATCAGCGACCACGAATGGGCAAACGGCGGCCCGCGTCGCTTTGAGCCGGCAGGGGAGGACGCGCCCTCGGTCGCCGTGGTGGGCTCCGGCCCGGCTGGCCTGGTGGCTGCATGGGAACTTGCGCGTCGCGGTGCCCGCGTGACGGTGTTTGAGCGCGACGACCGCCCAGGCGGTCTGCTCATGTACGGCATTCCCAACATGAAGCTCGAGAAGTCCGTGGTCGAGCGCCGCGTGGCGCTCATGCGCGAGCTGGGCATTGTCTTTGAGCTGGGTACTGACGTTACGAACCCTGCGGTGGCGGCCAAGCTCAATGGTTTTGACGCCGTTGTGGTGGCTGCCGGTGCTCGTACGCCCCGCGGTCTTTTGGCTACGAATGTGGATGCCCCGGGCGTGGTGTATGCCGTGGACTACCTGACGGCTTCGACCGTCTCGGTGCTCGATGGCGGTGAGCCCGCGGTGAACGCGCGCGGCCTGGACGTTGTGGTCATTGGCGGCGGCGATACCGGCAACGACTGCGTGGGTACCGCGGTGCGCCAGGGCGCACGCAGTGTGCGTCAGTTTGAGTTCTTGCCGGCCGCACCCGATAAGCGTGCGGCGAGCAATTCCTGGCCGCAGTGGCCCAACGTTAAGAAGACCGACTACGGTCAGCAGGAGGCTATCGCTGCCATGGGCGGCGAGATGCGTGCTTGGGGCGTGGATACGCTCGAGGTATTGCTGGACAAGAAGGGCGCTGCCGCGGGCCTGCGCGTGGTCGATCTGGACTGGTCGGCCGGCAAGCCCGAACGCATTGCGGGCTCCGAGCACGAGGTGCCGGCCCAGCTGGTGCTGATCGCCTGTGGCTTTACGGGTCCGGAGCACGGCGTGTTCGACGCTGTTGACGTGCCTATTGCCACGGCGGGCCGTCCGTTGCCCGTGATGGCCTCCGAGGACTCGCATCTTGCGGCTCGCGTGGATGGCGTTGCCGCGGATGCCGCGCCGGTGTATGTGGCCGGCGATGCCCGCAACGGCAGCTCGCTCGTGGTGAGTGCCATGGCCGATGCCCTCGCCTGCGCAGCCGAGGTCGCCGAGGCGCTGGGGCTGTAAGACAATCACGGAGTTACTCAACAATCGAATCGGCAAGGGCTGTCCCCAACGGCCGGCACATAAGGAGCGTCCCCAAGTGCCGGCAGCTGGGGACGTTCCTTACGTGCCGGCATCCGGGGACACTCCTTGCGGGTTTGCGAGCGTTTTGCTCGTTTGCCGACGTTTGGCTGCCTACCCGTTGGCGTTTGCGCTCGTTGCGCTCTGCTGTTTATGTGGCGGCTTTAGTTGTTTGCGGACAGCGGCGCGGGTGATTCGTCTAGTTCTACCCGCGATTTTGTGGCAATTTGCATAATCTGCAAGTATCCCGTCAAGTGCTTGGTCAGCATCTGGTTTGCAGCCCGATGCCCATTTTGCCCGTGATGGCGGCGACCACCCGCCCTCCTCGTAAGCTCAAATTGAGGTTTATCAGTTTGAGGAGGATGCCATGGCTGATCATGTTTTGGACCGGGGACGTCTGGCCGAGGCCGTCGGTGACGATATCGCCGGCATGGCCCAGTTTTGGATGCTGCGCAAGTTTCAGTTTTTGGAGTCGGCGCGTACACAGTTCGAAGTGATAGTCGATCCATGGCTCAGCTATTGCGAGGAGCCCTCGCAAAATGAAATCATGGCCTATAACATGGCATTTACCGATTGGCTGCTGTTCGAGCGTCCCTATTACCATGGCAAGACGCTGCTTGAGCTGTATGTTGACGAGCCGCCGGCGTCGCTTTCGCCCGTCTCGCTCAGACGGCTCGAGCAGGTGCGCGGCACGCACTATTTCTCGCGCTTTGGCATTTTGGATAAGGATCCCGCGACCGGTATGGTCGCGCTGCGTGACACGCGTACCGACCGTCGCTTTGACGTCTACGATCCGCATATCGTGCAAAAGGAGCACTGGCGCGATGGTGCGATTGCGGTGCGCCTCGCGTGCGTCGACGATGTCTGGCTGACGGCGGGGCAGCTCTACCTCTATGACATTGCGCGCCTGAGCGACACGGCGGTCGACGGGCCTGGCGCGGTGCATCCTGAGGACCTAGAAGATGGCTTCGATACCTCGTGTATCAGCTTCTTCTTACGGCTGGTTCGCGACATCATGGGTGCCCAGGGGCGCTACGTAAAGTCACTCAACATCTACAAACAGGAATGGGAGTAGGGGATGGGCAGTCGCGCCGCCGCCGCCCGTCTATTTGTCTCGGTCTGTAACGTCAAGGGACAAAAAACCGGTCCACCCGTTACAGATCGAGACGAGTGCTTGGGCGTTGCTGGTTTGTCTAAATCTGTAACGTTTAGGGGTCTGGAGAACGTCTAACTGTTACAGATTGAGACGTTTGGAACCCGGCAGGGGGGGATGTCTCGATCTGTAACATCTGCAGGTCAAAACTCGATCCAACTGTTACAGATCGAGACGTTTGGCACCTAGCTGGGGAAATGTCTCAACCTGTAACATCTACAGGCCAAAATTCGACCTAACTGTTACAGATCGAGACAAAGGTTGGGCGCGGTGCCGAACAATCTAAATCTGTAACAACTAGAGGCTCAAAGACTGTCTTCCTGTTACAGATCAAGACATTTGTCAGCGGAGGCAACGGTGACGATGGTCCATTTGTCTGACGTGGTGGTGATGAAAGTGTCTAATACCGTTTTCAAACACAAACATGCAACACGTAGCACCTTGGCGCGGAATAGGATGCTTGCCAGGCTCACGGAGACGGCTGAACAAGGCGTGCTGCTTGCGACGCACGACAATGCCGAGCTCATGTGGCTGCGGCGCCATGTGGGCACAGACGATATTGCGGAGCCCGAATCGCACCTATTCTGTTTTCAGCATGAATGGGATGCGTTGACGCCGCCGGAGCGGGCTCGGTGGACCATCAAGGGGCTTGCGGAGTTTCATCCCGATTGGGCGTTTTGGGGGTATGACGCCGCGCTGATATGGGGTCTGGAGGTGCCGAATGATCTGCTCGGGCCGCGTTACTTGGTCAAGACGGGTTGTTCGGTGGCGTTGAGTACGGGATATAGGCTGCTGCGTCCGCAGGCGGCGGGTGCGCTTGAGTGCGTCGACGGCGTGCGAGTGACGCCGTTTTGGCGCACGGTGGAGGATTGTCTGCTGCGTGCGCCGTTTTCATATGGTCTGGCGATTGCCGATTCTGCGCTGCGGGCGAAGGGCATATCGCGCGTCGACCTCTGCGAACGGCTCCAGGCCGATTGCGAGGGCAGACGCGGGTATCGCAGAGCTCAGGTGATTGCGTCGCATGCGGACGGGCTGTCCGAAAACGGTGGCGAGTCTCGGTTCCGAGCGTTCTTTATTGCATACGGTTTTCCGGTGCCAGAGTTGCAGGTGGAGTTTCGCGATCCGCTCGATTCGAGCCAGGTGTTTCGGGTCGATTATTTCTGGAGGCTCGAGGACGGGACGTGCGTGATTGGCGAGCTCGATGGAAAGGGGAAGTATACCTTACAGAACGGTGGGGATCGGGAGTCGGTCGACCCGTTCGTAGCAGAGCGTCAGCGGGAATCTCATCTGACATTGCTCGGGCACAAGGTGCTGAGGTTCACGTTTGATGAGCTCAAGAACCCGGGGAAGCTGGCTGAAAAGATGAGGCTGGCGGGTATTTCGCAGCGGGCCGATTTGGCTGAGGGATGGAAGCGTCAGTGGTATGGGCGCTGAGGGATACGACTAACGTGGATGTGGTTGTTCCTGTCGAGTTTGTCTCGATCTGTAACAACAAGGGGCCGTTTGGCCTCGTAACTGTTACAGATCGAGACAGAAGGTTGGCTGCCGCTAAAAGATCTAAATCTGTAACATCTAGAGGCCGAAAACCTGTCTACATGTTACAGATTTAGATGTTTGACGACAGGGCTGGAGAATATCTCGATCTGTAACATCTAGCGGCCAAAATTCGACCCAACTGTTACAGATTGAGACAAAGGCTGGACGCGGTGCCGAAAGATCTCGATCTGTAACATCTGGCTGCTAAAACCTGGTCTACCTGTTACAAATCAAGACGTTTTGCTGGAACGGCCGGAGCATTGCCGTGCTGTCTCCGTTTGCCCTCACAGCTCTCTCGTCCCTCCGCTAACCGATATGTTCGACTTTAGTTTGCCGCATTAGGTGATAATGGACAAATGTTCAAGTTAATCGTGAGGGAGGAGCTCGATATGGCGTCTGCCGATCGTTCCACATTGTTTATCAACGCGACCGTCCTGGATGGTTCGGAGCATATGGAGCCGCAGCCCGACATGGCCGTGGCCGTTGAGCGCGGTGTCATCACGTGGATGGGGCCGAGTGCTGTTGCGCAGGCGCCTGCAGGTGCCGAGGTCCTCGACCTGGCCGGGGCGTATCTCATGCCGGGCCTCATCAATATGCATGTGCATCTGTGCGGCTCGGGCAAGCCGGTTTCGGCGGGCGATGCGGGCGCGCTGATGAAGAAGCTCGATAATCCCGTTGGCCGCGCCATTGTCCGCCGCATCCTTAAGGGCAGCGCCCAACAGCAGCTGGCAAGCGGCGTGACCACGGTGCGCGGCGCGGGCGACCCGCTGTTTGCCGATCTGGCCGTGCGCGATGCTATCGACGCCGGCAAGTATCAGGGTCCACGTTTGGTGGCGCCGGGAACGGGCGTCACGGTGCCGGGTGGCCACGGCGCGGGCTTGTTCGCCCAGGTGGCCAACAGTCCCTCCGAGGCGGCCGAACAGGTGCGCGACCTGTATGCGCGCGGTGCCGACGTCATTAAACTGTTCGTGACGGGCGGTGTGTTCGATGCGACCGAGGTGGGCGAGCCGGGTGTGCTGCGTATGCCGGTGGAGGTTGCCGCGGCGGCGTGCAAGGCAGCGCACGATATGGGCCTTCCGGTTATGGCTCATGTCGAGAGCACCGAGGGCGTGAAGGCCGCGCTCGAGGCCGGCGTCGATACGATCGAGCACGGCGCTCCGTTGACGCCCGAGATCCTGGAGCTGTACCGCGGCGCCGCGGGAACTCAGCTCGAGGGGCGTGCGCCGAGTGTGACCTGCACGATCAGCCCCGCACTGCCGTTTGTGCTGCTCGATCCGGAGAAGACTCATTCGACCGAAACGCAAAAGAAGAACGGCGATATCGTGTGCTCGGGCATTATCGAGAGCGCTCGTGCGGCGCTGGAAGCCGGTATCAAGGTAGGTTTGGGTACGGATTCGAGCTGCCCGTTCGTGACCCAGTACGACATGTGGCGCGAGGTGGCCTATTTTGCCAAGTACGTGGGCGTGAGCAATGCGTTTGCGCTGCATACGGCTACGCAGGTCAATGCTGAGCTGCTGGGGCTGGGCGGCGAGACCGGTGCAATCGAGTGCGGCAAGGCTGCCGATATCCTGGTGACGCGCGAGAACCCGCTCGATGACCTGTGTGCTCTGCGCGAGCCGATGCACGTGATGTGTCGTGGCGATCTGGCGCGCAAACTCAAGGTGAAGCGTATTCCCGAGGTGGACGCTGAGCTCGACACGATTATGGCCATGCCAGCCGAGGCGCTTGCCGAGGAGCTTGCTCGCGACGGCGTGGCGTAGGTGTGACGGGGGCGGGCCCTTTGTCGCATTCAAAAAAGCCGAGGTCCCGGTGCGAGGCCTCGGCTTTTATTATGTCCTGCGGTATGGCGGCTACGAGCGCGTCTCCATCTTGGCATGGCACTTGGGGCAGGTGACGCGGATTTTGCCTTTGCCCTTGGGGACGGAGAGCATCTGGCCGCAGTTGGGGCACTTGAGGTATGCCGTGGTCTTGCGACCTTTCCACATCTTCTTGGCCGTGCGCTTGGCACGCTCAAAGTCTTCCTTACTGGTGCCGGCCGCGCGTGAGGTGCTGGCCGCTGCAGCGCCGCCACCCAAGCTGGCGACAAACTTGCCCAAGCCGGGGACCTTAGCCGAGCCGGCGACAAAGGCCTCGTTCTCCTTGCGACGTGCGTCGATGTTTTTGGACAGGCCGCGCAGCACGCCGATCACGATGACGGCGATGGCGATCCAACTGAGCCACTGGATGCGGGCCATCGATCCGATCATCGCGATGACGATGCCCGCAAAACCCATCACGATGGTGAGCTCGTCGGCGCCATTGCGGCCCTTCATAAAGTCATTCATGCAAATTGCCTTTCGTTCGATATGCCGCACGCCTTTATACCCGATTTAGAGCAAGGGGGACAGGTTAATCTGCACCAATGTGGTGCAAACATACCTGTCCTCGGAACATCAAGACGGTGCAAAGTGGTTTGTCCTCAATGCGCCGATTACTTAGAGAGCTTGTCGACGACGCGTTCGATCTCGGCGAGCTTCGCGGCTTTGAGGTCTTCGTCGCCCGATTCGATTGCCGAAGTCACGCAGCCCTCGATATGCGCCTTGAGCACGTCGGCGTTAATGCGCGCGAGGAGTGCCTGTGTGGCCATGAGCTGCGTGGAGATATCGACGCAGTAGCGGTCCTCCTCGACCATCCGCAGGATGCCGTCGATCTGGCCGCGCGCCGTCTTGAGCATACGGTTCACCGATTTGTGGTCTGCCATCATGGCGGGTCCTCGTTTCTGGTCGATGGGGTCGAATGCTTTTGATAGCAGCTAGGCTGCGGTCACGGACAGGGCGTGGAACTTCTCGCCGGCGCTCTCGACGGCGGCAGCGAGCTGCTCAGCGGCCACGGTGTCGGCGCACTCCACCTGTACCGTCTGAGTCTCGTGATCGGCATCGGCGTCGGTCACGCCGGCAACGTTGAGCAGTGCCGTCTCGACAGTAGCGTCGCAGTGGCCACACATAAGGCCGGAAGTCTTAATTGTGTAACGCATGGGTATTCCTCTCTGTTATGTCGGCTTTCCCAGGCACCCGACCTTGACCTTCAAGCCGTCGCTCGCGTACCAAAGTACGCGTCGCTCCTCTTTCAGGTCAATCTCGGGCACCTGGAAAACCCGTTCTAAGTGGACGTAATGGTGAGCCTATTTTGCCACTTTAGGCTTAAAGGATTTCAGGCGCAGCGCGTTGCTTACGACGCAAACGCTCGACAGGCTCATGGCTGCGGCGCCAAACATCGGCGAGAGCTGCCAGCCGGTGAGGGGGAAGAACACGCCCGCAGCGAGCGGAATGCCGATACCGTTGTAGAACAGCGCCCAGAACAGGTCTTGCTTGATGTTGCGAATCGTGGCGCGCGAAAGCTCGATAGCGCGGGCGACGTCCATGAGGTCGCTGCGCATGAGTACCACATCTGCCCCTTCCTTGGCGATGTCGGCGCCGGTGCCGATAGCAAGGCCCACGTCGGCGCGCGCCAGGGCAGGGGAGTCGTTGATGCCGTCGCCCACCATGGCGACCTTGCCGCCCGCATCCTGCAGTTCGCGCACGTGGCGTTCCTTGTCGGCGGGAAGCACGTCGGCAATGACCTGCTTGCTGCTCAGTCCTACGCGGCGGGCGATTGCTTCGGCCGTCACACGGTTGTCGCCGGTGAGCATGTGCACGTCGACGCCGAGCGAACACATTACAGCGATGGCCTCAGCGCTCGTCTCCTTGACCTCGTCAGCTACGGCAATGGTGCCGACAAGCTCGCCGTTCTTGGCAAAGAACAACGGTGTCTTGCCCTCGGCGGCAAATCGCTCCGCAAGTCCTGAGGGCACGGTGATACCCAGCTCGCTCATCAGGCGAACGTTACCGGCAGCGATGGCGTTTTGTCCCTCGCGCGCCGTAACGCCTCGTCCAGGCACGGCGGCAAAGTCCTCGACCATGCGCGCCACGATTCCGCGCGCCTCGCACTCGGTCATAATCGCCTCGGCCAGCGGATGCTCGCTCGAGCGCTCCAGCGCGGCAGCGAGCTTCAGTAACGCCTTTTCACTCATGGCGGGCGAGCCGTCGGCGCGCGTGGCTACCGCGATATCGGTCACGGCAGGTTTGCCGCGGGTGACCGTACCCGTCTTATCGAGCACCACGGTACCCACGCCGCGCAGGTTCTCCAGCGCCTCGGCGCTCTTAAACAGAATGCCCATCTCGGCGCCCTTGCCGGTGCCTACCATAATGGCGACGGGCGTGGCTAGGCCGAGCGCGCAGGGACAACTGATCACCAGCACGGCCACGGCGGAGGTAAGTGCCTCGTTTATGCTGCCGGTCAGTGCCATCCACACCGCAAAGGTCACGGCCGAGATCACGAACACCACGGGCACGAACACGCCGGCGACCTTGTCGGCCATGCGGGCGATGGGCGCCTTGGTGGCGTTGGCGTCCTCGACGAGCTGGATGATCTTGGCGAGTGATGTCTCGGCACCAACCCGCGTGGCGCGGAAGGTAAACGAGCCGGTGCGGTTGACGGTGGCGGCGTTGACGGTGTCGCCGGCGGTCTTTTCCACGGGGATTGACTCGCCGGTGAGCGCACTCTCGTCCACGGCCGAGCTACCCTCGAGCACCACGCCATCGACGGGGATTGACTCACCGGGGCGCACGCGCAGGACCTGGCCGGGAAGGATGCTATCGACGTCGACGGTGGTTTCGCTGCCGTCGTCGGCAACGACGGTCGCGGTTTTAGGCGCCAGATCGATGAGCGCCTCGATGGCGCCGCCGGTTTTGGACTTGCTGCGCGTCTCGAGGTATTTGCCCACGGTGACGAGCGACAGGATCGTGCCCGCGCTCTCAAAATACAGATTGTCCATGCCTGTCATCATGGCCTCGTGCACCTGCCCCGTGGCCAGCTGGTCGGCCATGATGAACATGGCATAGAGCGACCAGGCAATGGAAGCGGTGGCGCCCACGGCAATAAGGGCATCCATGGTGGGTGCGCCGTGCGCGAGTGATTTAAACCCGTTGATAAAGTACGCGTCGTTGACGTAGACGATGGGGATGAGCAGGACAAGCTCGGTGAGGGCGAGCGTCATGCTGTGGATATGGTCGGTGAAAATGCCGGGCAGCGGCCAGCCGAGCATGTGTCCCATGCCTATGTAGAACAGTGGGATGAGGAAGACGATCGAGACGATGAGGCGGGTGTGCATAGCAGAGGCGGCGGCCTCCAGCTTTTTGGTGGGCGACTCCATATGGGCGGCGCCGGACCTGACTTGCGCGCTGCCGTTTGAGCCGGCGGCACCGGTGCCCGTGCTGACGGGTGAGGCCGAGTAACCCGCGCGGTCGACGGCGGTGCAGATATCGTCGGGGGAGACCTGCGCGGGGTCGTAGTCGACCATCATGGAACCGGCGAGTAGGTTGACCGCGACGCTTTGGACGCCGTCGAGCTTGCTCACGGCACGGTCCACGTGCGCCTGGCAGGCGGCGCATGTCATGCCGCCTACGTCGAACTTATCTTGAGCCATGGCCTCTCCTTTCTGTGGTTCGGTGTTGGAATTGTTAACCTTTCGATACTATACACCCATACCCCCTGGGGGTGTATGGCAAAAGTTGAAATGTATGACATTCCGATACGGGTGTCGACTGCCAAGTTAGTGCACCATCCTCGCCCTTCGTCTCAATCTGTAACATCTAGTTCCGTTTTTGCTGAGTAACTGTTACAGATTGAGACAAACAATTCGGCGGTTGCTTAACATCTCGATCTGTAACATCTGGCAGGGAAAATGACCTCTATCTGTTACAGATCGAGATGTTGTTTTGCGAGGTTTTGGTTTGTCTCGATTCGTAACGTGTAGACCTGGTTTTGCCTCGTAACTGTTACAGATTGAGACAATTGGCCCAGACCCGCCCCGCCCGCCCCGTCATCTGTGGTTTACGTGGGGGCATACGGAGTGCAGGTATACTAACCCGCGGCGAATCTGCTCCATCGCTTAGAGCTGCTGCGTCTGGACGGCGCGTGATATGGCTGCCAAAGCGATCGCCAGCGTGCTGAGCAACGTCCTCTCTGTGCGCACCCTTTTTTGTATGTACTAGCGCACTACCAAGCACGCCCGCGCGGCCGCATGCCGTGCCCCTTGCGCGTGCAGATAAGGAACAACAACATATGCGTAATTCTGTATCCGACGTCACCGACGCCGAGATCCTGGACGAGACCAGCGAGGCCATGGCCCAGGCTGCCTTCGATGCGGCCGACGAGGCCAGCGCCGCCGAGACCGTCGAGTTCGCTACCGAGAACCTGCCCGCCTTTGACGAGCTGGGTCTTTCGGACGAGATACTTCGTGTCATCGAGAACCTGGGTTACACGGCGCCGACGCCCGTGCAGGCCGGCTCGATCCCCGTGGTGCTCGAGGGCCGCGACCTGCTTGCCGCCGCTCAGACCGGCACCGGCAAGACGGCCGCCTTTTTGCTGCCGACCATGAACAATCTGGAGCACATCGCTCCTCCCAAACCTGTGCGCGAGCGCGGCGGCCGTAACCGTCGTCGCGGTGCTAAAAAGCCCGAGGGCAACGGCCGCGGCCCCGTGATGCTCGTCATCACCCCTACGCGCGAGCTCGCCCAGCAAATCGACGAGGTCGCGAGCAAGATCGCCGACGTCACCGGCCATGTTGCCGTGACCGTCGTGGGCGGCGTGAGCTACAAGCCGCAGACCGCTGCCCTCAAGTACGGCTGCGACATCCTGGTCGCAACGCCGGGCCGTCTGGTCGATCTGATCGAGCAGGGCGCTTGCCACCTGGACGAGGTCAAGGTGCTGGTGCTCGACGAAGCCGACCGCATGCTCGACATGGGCTTTTTGCCCGCCGTTCGCCGTATTGTGCGCGAGACGCCGGCCGAGCGCCAGACGCTGCTGTTTTCGGCGACCCTCGACGAGGAGGCCGTGGGCGAGATCACCGACCTAGTGAGCGACCCGGCCCGCGTGGAGATCGCGCCCGCCACGTCGACCGCCGACACCGTCGACCAGTTTGTGTTCCCGGTGTCCATCGAGGCCAAGAACAACCTGCTGCCCGAGTTCCTCAAAAAGGAAGGCCCGGAGCGCACCATCGTCTTTATGCGCACCAAGCACCGTGCCGACAGCTGCTGCCGTCGTCTGGAGCGCAAGGGCATCAAGGCTGCCGCGATTCATGGCAACCGCAGCCAGGCCCAGCGCGAGCGCGCACTTTCGGCCTTCCGCGACGGTACCGTCGACGTGCTGGTGGCAACCGACGTGCTCGCCCGCGGCATCGACATCAGCGACGTGCGCTACGTCGTGAACTTTGACGTGCCGGCCGAGCCGACCGACTACATCCACCGTATTGGCCGTACGGGCCGCGCCGGCGAGCTGGGCTGGGCCATCACGTTTGTGACCGAGCAGGACGTGGATGAGTTCTACGAGATCGAGAAGCTCATGGACAAGACTGCCGACATCTACGAGGCCGGCGACCTGCACGTGGGCCCCAATCCGCCCGCGGTTGACCCCGAGCGCGACCCTGCGGCCTTTAAGGTGAAGAAGAAGACCAAGCGCGGTAAGTCCAAGAGCAAGAAGAAGCTTGAGCAGGCGCGTCGCGACGGCAAGCGCAACGGCGACGATTACGGCGATGTGGCCGGTCGTTCCAACCGCGGTCGCGATGAGCGTCGTGGCGACAGCGAGCGCCCGAGCCGTCCCAAGCGCGGCGGCAAGACCCGCGTGCGCGAGGGCGTTCAGGCTCGCGTGGACGAGGCCGTGGAGAGCGTGGCCCGCGAGGTGGCTGCCGAGGAGCGTGCCGGTGCTGGTGCCGTCGAGCCGGCCCCGCGCGGCAACCGTGCCGAGCGCCGTGCCAAGCAGTTCCAGGGCGAGGCACATCGCCGTCGCCGCGAGGACGAGGACCGCGGCGGTCGTCGCCGTGTTGAGCGCGAGGAAGAGGGCCGTGGCTCGCGCGGCGGCAAGCGCGGCGCGGGCGACCGTCGTCGTTCCGGTCGCGATGACGAGCGCGGTGGCCGCGGCGGCGAGTGCCGTGGCGGCAAGCGCTTTGAAGAGCGCGGTGGCCGCGGCGGTGAGCGTCGCGAGGATGCTCGCGGCAATGGCGGCCGCAGTGGCGCCGGCCGTTCTGGCGAGTCGCGCGATCGTCGCGATCCGCGTGCCAGTCGAGATCGTCGCGATGACTGGCGCAACTACGACGATACCCGCGAAGAGCGCCGCGGCGGCTATCGCGGCGGACGTGGCAGCAACCAGGCCGGCTCCCGTGGTGGCCGTGCCGGCGGTCGCGATAACCGTGGCAGCTATGGCAACAGCCGTGGCGGCAAGCGCGGCGGCAGCTCCCGTCGTCCCGGTGACGGCGGCGGCAAGCGCAAGTAACATACGCGTCGCGCGGTAAGGCGACACGAGTTTGGGCCTCGAGCAGACTATGCTCGGGGCCCTTTTAGTGGGCTCAGTATTAGGTGGGGCGAGTCTTCTTCGCGGAAACGCGCGGAGACGGTCGTGGCAAGAGATACGGGCTATCGACCTAGTTGGAGATTCGCGTATGCGGGGGCCGACATCAACGCAGGGCATGAGGTTTTCTGCTGACGCGCCGCGGCCGCGGTGCCCGGGCGGACACGCCGGGGATTTCGCCCGCTGCCTGGCGCCCTTGCCGCCATCCGGCGTTCGCGCTCGCATTCTTTTGGATGCGGGCGTGTTTTTCGTGGCGCGCACGGGTCCCCCGGGGCGCGCCGTGCATTTTCGGGAGTTTTCAGCAAGCCGGGGTGGCTGCATACGCGCCGGAATCGTCTTTTTGAGCCAGCGGGATCCTTCGGCAGGCGATTTGGGTTGGCTGACGGCGTCCGGCGCGGCGATAACGCGCGTTTCGCGTCGCGCCGTGCCCCAAAACGACGCCAATCGCGCGGCGTCCACGATTCGCGGTACCGCCTGCGGGGGCCGCGATGCTGAAAACTCCGGTTTTTGCACGGTACAAGCGGGGGTACGTTGGGACGAGAAGGGGTGCCCCCGTCTTTTTATGCATGGCATAAGCGAAATTATGCAAGACAATAGGGCGCCATGCGCCGGATACCCAGCCTGGGCGCGCCATACGCCGACGCTTAGGCCCTCGATATCTCGGACATCATCACGCTCTAAATACTAACCCAGCAACAAAATAATCCGTCTTTTCTCCGTCCCCATGGGACCGGGTGTGGTATTCTATCTGCCGGGTATAACCTAGGAATACCAAGTAATACCAACGCCGCAGAAACAAACTCCAGATGCGGGCCAATCGGGTTGCCTTCACAGCCCGTCGCCCAGCCGCGTGGCCCGCATCTATCCGCACTACCGTTGTTTCAAAAAGGAAGCGCCATGGCAGAACACATGACCCCGGTTGTCGCGAAGGTCTTGCCCGAGGAAAAGGCGGCCTTCGCGGCGGCAACCCAGCTCGTGGGCACCACGCCGTCCAACGCCATCCGCATGTTTATCGCCGCGTTCAATCGCTGCGGCACCTTCCCGTTCGACATCTCGCCCAGCGGGGCCTTTGGCACTGCACCCGATTCTCATCAACAATGACTGTCCCAAACTGCCGGTACTTGGGGACGTTCATTTTCTGCCGGCAGTTAGGGTAGTCGTTGGGGACGTTCTTAAATGACTACCTGTCGGGAGGAGGTTGGCATGCTCAATGCGATGATTTGGGCGCTTGCCTGTTTTGGCGTCGTCGCTGTCGATATTGCCCTGAGCGTCGTTTTGTTCTCCGCCCTTGGCGTCGCATCGGTGTTCATGGGTTTTTCGATCGATGACCTCGACATTCAATTGCTTCAGGCCGCCGCTCAGACGGCGTCGTTTTTGATGGCGCTGCTGTGGTGGCGTTATCTGTGGCCGCGCTCGTTTATGGCGCGTTCGCAAAGCGAGCATCCGCTCGGCGGGGGAGCGCGTGGGGCGTGGAAACGCATCGCCTGCGTTATCGTGATCGGTCTTGCCCTGCAGGTGGTCGTTAGCTACGTGACCGACGCCGTGCTGTCGCTGTTGCCCGATGCCGCGGCCGACTACAGCGAGCTTGTCGAGGAAACGGGCATGGGCGATACCAGTCCTCTTGCCGTCCTGACCACGGTGCTCGGCGCGCCGTTTTGCGAAGAGCTCCTGGTGCGCGGTGTCATCTTTGAGTTTTCGCTGCGTGCGTTTAATCCCCAGTGCCGTCCGCTCTGGAAGCGCCGGCGTCGTGCGAGTGCGCAAGACGGCGCCATAGTGTCCTGGGCGGCCCCAAGCACGTGGGGTGTCGCCGCGGCGATTATGCTGCAGGCGGCAATCTTCGGTTTTATGCACATGAATTGGGTGCAGGGTTGCTACGCGGGTGCCGCCGCCCTCATCTTTGGTTGGGTGCTCGTGACGACCGGAAAGCTCCGCTACACGATCCTGCTGCACTTTGCTTTTAATGCCGGGTCGTATCTCATGGGCCTGCTGTGGTTTGTGAACACGCCGCTCGACGTGGCAATTACGGTCGCTATCGCCGGCGTCATCCTCGTTGAGGCAATGCGCTCGTTGCGCCACGCGTGTGGGATGGACGCAGCGAGCGCATTGTTGCCTTAGTTGCGCCTGCCGTCTCCGTTGGCACCCTGACGCCCCTGAGCCGCACGGTTGCGGCCGGCGGTGTTCTGCGCGCGCGACATGCCGCCGTGGCCCTTGCTGCCCTTGGGCCCCTTGGCTCCAGCGCCGCCAGTGCCACCGTGGCCCTTGCCGCCCTTCTTGCCGGTGCCATGTCCGCCGCCGGCAGATGTCTCGCCCGGGCGTGGCGGCACGGGGCGGATCAGGCAATGCTTGGTGTAGCCGATCAAATCGCGACGCCCGGCTTTCTCTAGCGCCTCGCGCACGAGCTTGTAGTTCTCGGGCTTGCGATACTGGATGAGCGCGCGCTGCATGGCCTTTTCGTGCGGGTCGCGCGCCACATAGATCGGCTCCATGGTGCGCGGGTCCACGCCGGTGTAGTACATGCACGTCGACATGGTGGACGGCGTGGGGTAGAAGTCCTGCACCTGCTCGGGCATGTAGCCCATGTCTCGCACGGCCTCGGCAAGGTCCACGGCTTCCTTCATCGTCGATCCGGGGTGGCTCGAGATCAGATACGGCACCACGTACTGCTTGAGTCCGTACTCGCGGTTCAAGCGTTCAAATTTGCGGCAGAATGCGTCGTAGACGGCTCGGCTCGGTTTGCCCATCACGGAAAGCACCGCGTCGCTCACGTGCTCGGGTGCTACGCGTAGCTGGCCCGAGACGTGGTGCTCCAGCAGCTCGCGCAAAAACTCGTCCGAGGCATCGGCCATGGTGTAGTCGAAGCGGATGCCGCTGCGGACAAAGACCTTCTTGACGCCCGGTAGCTGGCGCAGGTCGCGCAGCAGCTGGGTGTAGCCGCTCTCGTCGACCACCATGTTCTTGCACACGCTCGGCCACAGGCAGCGCTTGTTCTTGCATACGCCGTGCTTGAGCTGCTTGTCGCAGGCGGGACGGCTAAAGTTGGCCGTCGGCCCGCCCACGTCGTTGATATAGCCCTTAAACTCGGGATCGCGCGTGAGCAGCTCGGCCTCGCGCATGATCGAGTCGTGGCTGCGCATCTGCAGCACGCGACCCTGGTGGAAGGTGAGCGCGCAAAACGAGCACTCGCCAAAACAGCCGCGGTTGGAGCTGATCGAAAACTTGATCTCGGCAAAGGCCGGCACGCCGCCCGCTGCGTCGTAATCGGGATGCCAATCGCGTGCGTAGGGGAGTTCGGCAACCTCGTCCATCTCGTCGGTGGTGAGCGTCGCCGACGGCGGGTTCTGCACCACATAGACGCTGTTGGGGTAGGGCTCTACCAGGCGATGTCCGGTGATGGGGTCCATATTCTGCTGCTGCACGTTAAAGCTGCGCGCGTAGTTGAGCTTGTCGGCGGTAAGGTCGTCCCAACTGGGCAGCAGGTCATAGTCGTAGACCTCGTCGAGCGAACCCGTGCGGTAGACGGTGCCGTTGATATAGGTAATCTGATCGACGGGCAGTCCCGCGTCGAGCGCGTCGGCGATCTCGACAATCGCGTGCTCGCCCATGCCGTAGATGAGGATGTCGGCGCCCGAGTCGAGCAGTACCGAGCGCTTGAGCTTGTCCTGCCAGTAGTCGTAGTGGGCCAAGCGACGCAGGCTTGCCTCGATGCCGCCGATGATGATGGGGGCGTCTTTGAATGTCTGGCGGATGAGGTTGCCGTAGACCGTGACGGCACGGTTGGGGCGGTGTCCCTCCTCGCCACCGGGGGTATAGGCGTCGGTGTGGCGGCGGTGCTTGGTCACCGAATAGTGGTTGACCATGGAGTCCATGTTGCCGGCGCTGACGAGAAAGCCCAGGCGCGGCTTGCCGAGCACGGTGATGCTGGTGGGGTCGGTCCAGTCGGGTTGGCAGATGATGCCCACCTTGTAGCCGTGCGCGTCGAGGACGCGGCTGATGATGGCCATGCCAAAGCTGGGATGGTCCACGTAGGCGTCGCCGCAGATGTAGACAAAGTCGCACTGGTCCCAGCCGCGCGCATCCATGTCGGCGCGGCTGACGGGGAGGAACTTATCGCGGCCCGGGCGCCAGGGGCGGACAGGCGCTGCCGGGGCATGCGCGGGGCGCGAGCCCTGGGCTTTGCTTCCACGCTTTTGCTGCTGGCCGCGTTGGGCATGCTTGCCGTGCTGGTTGTGCTGAGCGTCCTGGGGCTTTTTTGCCACGATTCCTCCCGGTGTTTGTATGCTGCACGTAATTGTAACCAGTCTTTTTGGGACGGGGCTAAAAAGACTGGTGGAGTACACGAGGTGTCGGGTGTCGATGCCGCGCCCGCCGTTTGTTTCCAGACGGTGTATCTGCGCGTTGGGGAGTCCGTCTCGCGGGCGCGCCATGTTGTCAATGGGTTACAGTATGAACGGCGGCTATGTTTCCGCCAACGCACGAGAGGGTCGTCAACAAGGAGGGCGCACGACGATGCAGCGTGCCAAACAGATATCGGAGTCTATTGAGCTGGGCATCATCTTGGCGCTCGCCGGTGGCTTTATGGACGTTTATTCGTACATTGGGCGCGACCATGTTTTCGCCAACGCGCAGACGGGCAACATCTTGCTGGTGGGCGTGAGTATCTCGGAGGGCAATTGGGCGCTCGCGGGGCGCTATTTCTTCCCTGTGGTGTCGTTTGCCGTGGGCATTATGCTTGCCGACCTGGTACACGAACGGTTTGGCAGCGTGATTCACTGGCGCCAGGTGACGGTGTTCTTTGAAGCCGTCATCTTGCTGGGCGTGAGCTTTATCCCCGGTGGCGGCTACAACTTGCTTGCCAACTGCCTCATCTCGTTTGCCTGTGGTATGCAGGTCGAGAGCTTCCGCAAGATCCACGGTCACGGCATTGCCACGACCATGTGCATCGGTAACCTACGCAATGCGCTGCAAAACGTGGACGACTACATCATCACCCACAAGCGCGGCTTTTTGGAAAACGGCCTGCTGTACTTTGGCGTGATCTTTACCTTTGTGTTTGGCGCTGTGCTGGGAAACTGGTGTATTGAGCGCATGGGGCTGCACGCTATTGCGGTGGCGAGCGTGCTGCTGTTCGTGGCGTTTGCCATCATGTTTATCGACCGCGAGCGCGACCTGCGTTTTCGCTGGAAGCGCGCCTGCGAAGATTGGAAAGAGGCCTGCCAAAAATAGCGGCAGGATGTGGCAAGGGGCTGACCCCTTGCCACACTGATCAATAATGGGGAGGGGACGGTCATCTCGGCCGCCCCTTTTTGTTTAGTGGTCAGGCGGTGACGATACCAGTTGTTGAAACGCTTTAAATAATCTGACGTTCTCACGCGTTTTTCGCTTCAAAAGCGTTAGGATGGGAGCCATAGCGTGGGGCGTAATGGGTGCCCCGCACACGATGGGAGGCTATCAATGGCTAATCGTTTCGTTCTCAACACCATCTCTTATCATGGTTCCGGCGCTATCAAGGAGATCCCCGGCGAGCTCCAGCGTCGCGGCTACAAGAAGATTTTCGTCTGCTCCGACCCCGATCTGGTCAAGTTTGGCGTTACCGCTAAGGTGACCGACGAGCTCGATGCCGCCGGCATCGCTTGGAGCCTCTACTCCGAGATCAAGCCCAATCCCACTATCCAGAACGTCAAGGACGGCGTCGAGGCCTTCAAGGCCGCCGAGGCTGATGCTATCGTGACCGTCGGTGGCGGCTCCTCTATGGACACTGCCAAGGCCATCGGCATCATCATCAACAACCCCGAGTTCGCCGATGTCCGCAGCCTCGAGGGCGTTGCTCCCACTAAGAACCACGCCGTGTTCACCATCGCCGTGCCGACGACCGCCGGTACCGCTGCTGAGGTGACCATCAACTACGTCATCACCGACCCCGAGAAGGTCCGCAAGTTCGTGTGCGTCGACACCAACGACGCCCCCGAGGTCGCCGTCGTCGACCCCGACATGATGGCTTCCATGCCCGCCGGCCTGACCGCTTCCACCGGCATGGACGCTCTGACCCACGCCATCGAGGGCTACACCACCAAGGGCGCTTGGGAGCTCTCCGACATGTTCCACTTTGAGGCCATCAAGCTGATCAGCGAGAACCTGCGCGACTCCGTTGCCGAGGCCAAGTCCGGCCAGCCCGGCTCCGGCCGCGAGGGCATGGCTCTTGGTCAGTATGTTGCCGGCATGGGCTTCTCTAACGTTGGCTTGGGCATCGACCATGCCATGGCTCACACCCTGTCCGCTCACTACGACACTCCGCACGGCGTCGCTTGCGCCATGCTGCTGCCGATTGCCATGGAGTTCAACAAGCCGGTTTGCGCCGAGCGCCTGGCCAAGGTCGCCGTCGCCATGGGCGTTGACACCACGGGCATGAGCACCGATGAGGCTGCCGACGCCGCTATCGCCGCCGTTAAGCAGCTCTCCGCTGACGTGAACATCCCGCACGTCTGCGAGGCCATGAAGGCTGACGAGATCGAGGTCCTGGCCAAGGACGCCATGGCCGATGCCTGCTTCCCGGGCAACCCGCGTGAGGCGACGCTCGACGACGTCATCGAGCTCTTCAAGAAGATCTGCCCGGCTGCCTAGCCCAGTTTGGTGGTCCTTCGCCCGTAGGCGTATGGTCTTTTGACTTGCCGCTGGCCCCGCCGCGCTACGCACGGCGGGGCTTTTTGTGCTGCGTCGATGTCTTGGGACGGGTAAAACTAAAGCATGCTGCCCGCTGCGGATAGGTGGTGCACTTCCCAGCGTGCATTTTTGGGAGTATTCAGCAAGCTCTTAAAAATGCATAACGTTTTGAAGGGTCCGTAGTGGCCCACAGGCGCCCATCGACAGCCATTGTGGGCGGGCTATCGATGAGTGGAGGGGGTTGTTACTGAGTTTCTGCTTTGCGACGACCTGCAACACTGCTGTAACCGCGTCGTTTTGTCGTTCGCGATGGGGTCGTTGGGGCCCACGGTGCTGAATACTCCGTTTTTTGCACGGCCCAAGGTGGGGTACCCTGAGACGAAGCAAAAAGATTCCTCATTTCTATGCAGATACCGATAGGATTTATGCAAGATTGGGATTGTAAGACGTGCGCGTGCACAAAACCGGTGCGGGGACGTCGGGAGGCGGCTCGGCTCCTAGGGCATTGACCGTGCAGAACGGTTAAAATCGGGACTCGGTCTTAGTTTTACTTGGAAGGACGCATATGGCTTCTAATATTGATGCTTCTCTAGAGGAGACGCTCTCCTATATCGCGGGACAGCTTAAGACGCTGACTTCTATTGCTTCGCCTACGGGCTATACCCGTGCGGCGACTGATTATCTAATGGAAACGTTGCGCGATATGGGCTTTGGCCCCGAGCGTTCCAATAAGGGCAACGTGCTGGTTGAGCTTGGCGGCGAGGGCGAGCCGCTTGTGTTGGCGAGCCATGTCGATACCCTGGGCGCCATGGTGCGCTCCATTAAGGACAATGGTCGCCTGCGTCCCACGACGCTCGGCGGGCATCAGTGGTCTACGGCCGATGGCGAGAACTGCACCGTCTACACGCGCGATGGCAATGTGTACACGGGTGTGGTCCTCAATACCGAGCCTTCGGCGCACGTGGCCGACGAGCCGGTCAAGACCATCGAGAAGAACATGGAAATCCTGCTCGACGAGAACGTTGACAGCAAGGATGATGTGCTTGAGCTGGGCATTCAGACGGGCGACATCATCGCTATGGATCCGCGTACCACGGTGACGGAGAGCGGCTACATTAAGAGCCGCTTCTTGGACGACAAGCTGTCGGCCTCCATTTTGCTGGGCTTGGCGCGTGCCGTCGCCGCTGGCGAGGTGTCGCTTTCGCGCAAGGTGTCGCTGCTCTTTACGGTGTACGAGGAGGTCGGCCACGGTGGCGCTTTCGTGCCGGCCGACACGCGCGAGATGATCAGCGTTGACATGGGTTGCGTGGGTGACGATCTGGGCTGCACCGAGCGCATGGTGTCGATTTGCGCCAAGGATTCGGGCGGCCCCTACAACTACGATCTGGTGACCACGCTGTCCAATATCGCGCGCGAGCTGGAGCTCGATTACGCCATCGACGTGTACCCGCATTACGGCTCGGACGTTGAGGCCACGCTTTCTGCCGGCTACGACATCCGTCACGGCCTGATCGGCCCTGGCGTATACGCGAGCCACAACTACGAGCGCAGCCACATCGACGGCGTGCGCAATACCTACGAGCTGGTTCGTGCCTACGTTCAGCGCTAGGGGAGCAGCTTGCGACTCGGCTGACCAATCGCTAAAGCCCGATTTCTCGGGCTTTTTTCGCTTTAGGTCGTTTAGTATTATGATGTATCTAATCTATTAACTAAACGTGTAAATTACTTAACGAGGTGATGCGGTGTATGGATACGTCTGAGTACTTGTCTATGGGTGATGCTGCCCGCCTGCTGGGCGTTACGAAAGCCCGCATATCTCAACTTGCCGCATCGGGAACGCTCGCGTGCGATATTGTGGGCGGACGGAAGATGGTCGAGTACAATTCCGCGGTCGCTTATCAAAAGGTCCGCAAACGTGGACGCCGTCCTGCGGCCGATGTGGGGCGCAAGTTTACGCTGATGTCGGCCGACCATGAGGTCGCGCATGTCTCATTTGATCCGTCGCGCGAATTTCCCTTCGAAATCGCGGAGGTCCTCGATGCACAACGAATGCCGTTTGGCACGTGCTCGAGCTCTTCTCCTACGGTGAATAAACGGGAGCTCAACGTGTGGTGGAGCCATCGGTCAGTGCCCGATGTTCGCCCCGGACTCGTCTCGCGTTATCGTGAACTGGGAATTGCCAGTGGCATCGAGGTCCCGGTTCGGTGCCTGGGCCTCTCGCTTTCGGATTGCTATTGGCTGCGGCCGGCAGAATGCGACGGGCTCAAATGGCGAAACCTCAATTACTTCGAGAATGATTTTGAGCGATCGGCGCCCGAGGGACGTTCGGGTTGGCTGGAGGGCATCGGTCTTAAAAATCCCGACAACACATCCGAGGGCGAGCTTCCTAAATCGTGGATGATTCGCAATGCTGTTCGCGTTCTGGTCAAGGGGTGCGGCATGGACGATCAGCGTCCCTTTAACGAGGCGGTTGCAACGGCTCTACATCGTCGCTTGTTGTCGGAGGGCGAGTTTGTTCCTTATACGGTTGAGCGGATGTTCGATGGCCCTGTGTGTCTGTGCGACGACTTTCTTGACGGCCGCGAGGAATACGTTCCGGCTGTTTACGTTAAGGGCGCACTTGGTAGCCAGCGGGGAAACTCGACATACGACCGGTACTGCCGCTTCCTTGGTAAGCATGGAGCAGACGAGGCTGCCGTGAGAAGGTCTATGTCGCAGATGATTGTCTGCGATGCCCTTTTGGCCAACAGCGATCGCCATTGGCGAAACTTCGGCATCATCCGCAATGTCGACACCCTGGAGATAAGGCCTGCTCCGCTGTTCGATAGCGGCAACTGCCTATGGTACAACGTACCAACTGCCGTGCTCGCAGCTGGGGAGTTTGGGTTTTCTGCTAAGCCGTTTGGGCCCGACCCTTCCGTCCAGCTGGCGCTTGCGGACTCACTCGATTGGTTCGATTCATCGCGGCTCAACGGATTTGTTGATGAGGCGATCGAGATTCTTTCGCAGAGCGAATGGGCCACAGCGGAGGGCCGGCTCGAGTCCATTTGCCGCGGCCTCGAGCGTCGCGTTATCGAGGTGAATGCTGCTGTTGAAGTGCTTCGACACGTGCGGCGATAATCCTGCGGCTACCTGATGGCGGCGGTTACCGTGCCGCCGCCCAGGACGACGTCGCCGCGATAGATAACGACGGCCTGGCCGGGGGCGATGGCTCGCTGCGGCTCGTCAAAGGTCAGAAGCATCTGTCCGTCGGCGCCACGTGTAAGGGTCGCTGCCTGGTCCTTTTGACGGTAACGGTACTTGGTGCCCACGCGAATGTCGCCGGACGTGAGCTCTGCCTCCATACGGTCGGCAGGGGCACTCCAAATCCAGTCGTTGGCCGTGAGCGCTGTCGCCGTCAGGTCCTCAGCCTCGCCCAGATGCACAATGTTGTTGGCGGCATCGACGCCCGTTACATACACGGGGCGCGCCATCGCGACGCCCAGGCCCTTGCGCTGGCCGACGGTATAGCGCAGTGCGCCGTCGTGGCGTCCGACCACGCTGCCGTCGCGCCATACAATATCGCCCGGCTCGGCGGCATGCCCGCAGCGGCGCTCGATATAGCCCGCGTAGTCGCCGTCCGCGATAAAACAGATATCCTCGCTCTCGGCCTTCTTGGCGTTGATGAAGCCCTGCTCGGCGGCAATGCGGCGCACGTCGCGCTCTTTGTCCAACCCTGCCAGCGGAAAGATTGTGCGTGCCAGGCGCTCTTGCGTGAGCGAATACAAAAAGTAACTCTGGTCCTTCTTGGAGTCTTCGCCGCGGTGCAGCTGCCAGGTGCCATCGGGCGCTTGGCTCGTTTTGGCGTAGTGACCCGTGGCAATGTAGTCACAGCCCATATCGAGCGCCGCGTCGAGCAGCGCGCCAAACTTAATATGGCGGTTGCAGATGATGCACGGGTTGGGCGTCAGCCCCTCCTGATAGGCAGTCACGAAGCGCTCGATAACGTTGCGGTCGAAGGCCTGCTGCAGGTCGAGCACATGGTGAGGTATCCCCAGGCGATCGGCGACGGCCTTTGCATCGGCGATGTCACGGTCGACCTTGCTCATGCCCGTGACGGGATCGGGCGCAGGGCAGGTGAGGCGCATAGTGGCTCCGACGCATTCGTAGCCTTGGCACTTGAGCAGATAGGCAGTCACGCTGGAATCGACGCCGCCGCTCATGGCGACGAGCACGCGCTTGTTGTGCATGGGGAGGTTCTCCTTGGTGGCATGTGGCCAAAAAAGAAAAGCGGCGCGGGAGGCTGGTTCCGCGCCGCAGACATTGTAGCAAGTTCGGACGTCTCGTGGGACACCCTGACGGGATGGGCTCAGACCGCCGGGAGAGAGAGGAGGCAGGTTCGTCCCTGAGCTCAACCTATGGGAAAAAGGCTCTAGTCCTGGAACAGTGCCGTGGACAGGTAGCGCTCACCGGTATCGGCGAGCAGTGCCACGATGGTCTTGCCCTCGTTCTCGGGGCGCTTGGCTAGCTGCAGCGCGGCCCACACGGCGGCACCGGACGAAATGCCCACGAGCACGCCCTCCTTGTGGCCCACGGCGCGGCCGGTGGCAAAGGCGTCGTCGTTCTCGACGGGGATGATCTCGTCATAGACCTGGGTGTCGAGGACGTCGGGCACAAAGCCGGCACCGATGCCCTGAATCTTGTGCGGACCGGCCTGGCCCTTGGAGAGTACCGGGGAGGTGGCGGGCTCGACGGCGACAACCTGAATCTCGGGGTTCTGCTCCTTGAGGAACTCGCCCACACCGGTCACGGTGCCGCCGGTGCCAACGCCGGCGACGAAAATGTCGACCTTGCCGTCGGTGTCGTCCCAGATCTCGGGGCCGGTCGTGGCCTTATGGATGGCGGGGTTGGCGGGGTTCACGAACTGGCCGGCGATGATGCTGTTGGGAGTCTCCTTCTGCAGCTCCTCGGCCCTGGCGATGGCGCCCTTCATGCCCTTGGAGCCGTCGGTGAGCACGAGCTGTGCGCCGTATGCCTGCATAAGCTTGCGGCGCTCGACGGACATGGTTTCGGGCATGGTGATGATCACCTTGTAGCCGCGAGCCGCCGCCACCGAGGCGATGCCGACGCCGGTGTTGCCGCTCGTGGGCTCGATGATGGTATAGTCGCCGCCGCGCACGAGCTTGCCGGCCTTCTCGGCCTCGTCAATCATGTTCTTGGCGACGCGGTCTTTGACGGACCCGGCGGGGTTGAAGTATTCCAATTTGACGAGCACGCGGGCCTTAAGGTCCTCATCGGCCTCAAAGTGAGTGAGCTCCAAAAGCGGGGTGTGGCCGATAAGCTGATCGATGGACGTATAAACCTTGCTCATGGTGAACCTCCAAAGTGTTCAAATGACTGGATACCGTGTGGTTTTACGGTGGCCTAGTAGATAAACCCATAAACCTTATAGGTTGTTTGTTTAGCTGTTGGCAAGCATAGTAGACACTAAAGCCTAGTAATGCAATAGGAAATAGGAGATTATTACGAGCTGATTAACCACCTTGACTGGAATGGGTATTTTCAAAGCCAATTTTTCGGCTAGAATTTCAACGGATTAAAAGACCGAAAGGCAGCACTATATATGTTGGTTTCTACTAAGGGCAGGTACGCCCTGCGCGTTATGGTCGACCTGGCCGAGCACCAGGCGGCCGGCCGCATCCCGCTCAAAGAGATCGCGGCGCGACAGGGGATTTCCGAGAAATATCTCGAGAACATCTTGGCTACGCTCGTGCGCGCCAACATGCTCTCGGGCATGCGTGGCAAGGGCGGCGGCTACGTGCTCACGCGCCCGCCCGAGCAGTACACGGTGGGAGAGATCTTGCGCCTGACCGAGGGCAGCCTGGCGCCGGTCGCCTGCCTGGATGGCGACTGCAAGGGCTGCTCGCGATCTGACGAGTGCCCCACGCTCGACGTGTGGAAGAACCTGGACAAGCTCATCAACGACTACCTCGACGGTGTGACGCTCGATGCGCTCGTCGCCCCCAACGGGGGCTACGACTACGTCATCTAGCCCCACCAGCCATTTGGGGACGGGGTAGAAATGGTAGATTCTTTTGTCCTCGGAGGCTTGACAAAGGCGAAGGCCGTCCATCGTTGCGATGGACGGCCTTCGTTTTGGCGTGTTGTGGCGGTCCGTATCCGGTTGCTTTAGTTCCTGGCGATGCTGTCGAAGATGCTTCGAGTGATGGACACCAAAATGCTACCCATAAAGGCCGACCCAAAGCTGGCAATGGAGATGCCCGCACCCAGCAGATTTACCGATAGGTAGCTGGCAAGCTCGAGCATAAAGCTGTTGACTACAAGCTGAAAAATACCCAGCGTGATAATGGTGAGCGGCAGCGAGATGACCGTCAGGAGCGGCTTGACGAGCGAGTCGACGACGTTGAGGAACAGTCCCACAAAGGCAAAGCAGACCCAGGCGTCGGCCATGCCGAAGGGCTGAATGCCGGGGACGAGGAACGTGGCGATCGCGATAGCGATTGAGGTCAAAAGCCAGTTGAGCAAGAAGCGCATGGTGGGTTCCTTTCCGGTGCGCGTGACGTGTTGGTGGCGCGTAAGCTTGTTTGCCGCGGCGAATCGGATGGTTGCCTTGGCGTGCGCCTCTGCGTTGGGCGCCCATTGTCTCAGATATTCGTGGAGCTTGCGTGCGCATTCGGTTTCAAAACGGCGTTCGTCCTAAAAAACGCGCCGCTGACAGAGAGTCTTGTCACTTTAGTTTGGTGGTGTGCTAAACTGCTACGGGCAAAAGCTACATGCGTTGCCCTATTGCATAGAATGGGCGAACGATGCCCGGTGCCAGTATCAACTTCGATGCCTTTTGGCGGGTTTGGCGGTGATCGATGAATATCGAGAACATGTTTGACAAGCCTGATGTCAAGCAGCTAGTCCACGCATTTAGTCTTTTGGACGACGAGAAAGATATCCAAGCGTTTTTGACCGATATCTGCACACCGCGCGAGATTTGCGATCTATCGCAGCGTCTGCAGGTCGCGCGCTACCTGGACGAGGGCGAGCCCTATGTCGAGGTTCAGGTCCGTACCGGCGCTTCGTCCACCACGGTGAGCCGTGTATCCAAGGCGCTCAACGGCGAGTACGGTGGCTACCGCAAGATCCTCATTAAGCTGGAGGATGGCGAATAGGCCGCGGCAAAACGAATTGTGAAAAACCGCTCCTCCGGGGGCGGTTTTTATATGCCGAATAATTGGTGCAAAGGGGCCAGGTTCGCTTGCACCAATGTGGCGCAAGCGAACCTGTCCCCCTTGCACCGACGGACGAGTCTGCCCCCTTGGCACCAATGTGGTGCAAAGCGACTTGTCTCCAAAGCGCCAAAAGATGAAGCTGCGGTGGCAATGTGTCCGCTTGGGCGGGTAGGATGGATGCATTGATTATTGCGAACAGTTTGAGTGGAGGGCCATGCCTGTTCGAATCTATACCACTAATGCCGGCACGGATTTGAGCGATGCCGAATCGGCGCTGCTTGCCGACCTTATTGCCCGCCACGGGCGTGCCGTGCTGCTGGCGCCAACGTTTGCCGAGCTCGACCTGTGCCGTCATGATGCGGCGGAAGCCGGCGTTTCGCTGGGCATCGATTACAAGACGCCCGCGTCGTGGCTTCGCTCGCTTTGGGAGCTTTTGGGCGACGGGCGCGGTTTCGTCGACAACCTGCAGCGCCAGATGCTGTTTTCGGACATGGTCACGCGTCTCGATGATGTCGACCTGCAGCCGCTTTCGCGCAGCCAGGGCACGGTGCGCATGCTTGCGCGCATGGCCCGCGATGTGCTGCCAGGTGTGGCGGGGACAGCTGCCGAGCGATGCCGTGGCAACAATTGCCGGCCTGAGCCAAAAAGCGATGCCGAGGCTCGTGTGTTCGAGCTTTTGCGTGCCTACGCGGGCGGTTTGGACCGTCGAGATATGGTCGAGCCCTGCGAGGCGGCTGACATTATGGCCAGCGCCCTGGCCGATAATCTGCCGGCGTGCGCCCGTGCCGTCTGTGTACGCGGCGTCACGTCGTTTACGCACGGTCTGCTCGAGCTGCTGTCTGCTGTGGCGAACAGTGGGGGAGAGGTCGTCGTGCTGCTTGCTCGCGAGCAGGCGGCGATGCGCGAGGAACTTGCCGCGGCATTTGATGCCAGCGGTGTGCTGTTTGAGGTCGCGCCGCTGGGGGAGGACGCCGTCGCGTCTGATGCCGCTTGTGGAGCTACCGCTCAGCCTGCCTTTATTGAGGTCGCTGGCCCCCACGCCCGTGCTCATGCTTATGCGGACGCAATTGATGATCTGGTAAAAGCGTGCCAGGGTTTCGGGGCCGACGATACCGCCGGCCTCTCCGCCGACCCCGTACGCGTGCTCGTTGTTTCTGCCCGGGCACCCCAGCTGTTCGGTGAGCTCGCCTCTCGTCTGGCGGCTCGTCATATCGCTGCCGAGACAACTGAATTCACGGCGTTTTCCCAATCCATTGCGGGCAGGCAGTTTGCGGCGCTTGCCAGCTTGATCGAGCGCATGAAGGCGGCCGATGAGGGTGTGGCGTCAAAGACCGAGTGGTGGCCCGCGCCGGAGCTTACCGACTGGATCTACAGCCCGCTTTCGGGCGCTGATGCAGCCAATGCCCGTATCTTCGATAAGAATATGCGTCTCTCGCGTAGCAAGACTACCGCGGGCGCTAAGAGCCTGCTGCAGAGCGTGCAAGGCCAGGTGAGGGGCGCACGCAAGGCGGCGAGCGACGAAAACTGGTTTAAGAACGTACCGTGTGTGGTCTCGGACGTGTTCCAGGCACTGTGGCGCGACAAGCCCGTGACGGCGGTCAAGGCCATGCTTGCCGTTGCCGAGGCGTTGCCCGATCGCTCGCTGGGCAGCCTGGATGGCCAAGCTCGTCGCCAAGCGGAGACGGCCCTGCTGCGCCACGCCATCGACATCCTTATGAATGACGCCCGCGCGCTCGACGTGTCGCAGGCCGCGACCGTGCCCGTGCTCGATGGCATTCGCACCAAGGTGGACAAGCGTAGCACCGCCTACGATTACGAGACCTACGAGGTTGACGGTGCGCCACGTGCCCAGGTTCGCTTTGCCTCGCTTGCCGATGCGGCGGCTCTGCGCCCCGGCAGCTACGATGCCGTGCTGTTTGCCGATGTCGATCTGGACAGCTATCCGCTCTCACACGAGGAAGGACCGTTGGCCACGTTGGCTGCGAGCCTTGGTCGCGAGGGCGTGACGCTTGAGCCTGCGGCCTTGTTGCGCGTGCGCTTTGGCCACGCGATGCAGGCGGCACGTGGCCCGGTTGCGCTTGCGCGCGTGACGCACGATCGCCAGGCGCGCGAGTGCTATCCGGCTGCCGTGTGGACCGAGTTGCGGGCGCATGCCGAGGCCACCGGTGCCGCTCAGGTGACATGCGTGGGCGAGGGCGATATCGTAGGTGATTTTGACCCTGCAGCCGGCAAGGGCCTCAAGCGCGAGCGCGTGGCATGCGAGGCTCCTCAGCATTTGAGCGAGGCGGCCGTGCCATATCTGGTCTTGCGCCATCGGGAGGGCGAGGGCGAGGACGCGCCGCTTGTACCGCGTCTGACGTCTGCCTCGCAGATCGAGGCCTATTCCACCTGCCCGCTGTGCTGGTTCGTCTCGTATCGCGTTAAGCCCCAGTCTATCGACGCGGGTTTTGGCAACATGGAGAAGGGCAACTTTGTCCACGACGTGCTGGAACATCTGCATGCCCGTTTGCCCCAAGAGGGCATGGAGCGTGTGACGCCCGAAAACCTGCCGCGTGCGCAGGAGCTGCTGCACGAGGTCTTTGCCGAGACCTTGGCCGAGCACGCCGGCAAGCGTGGCAACGAGGGCCCGCTGGTGCCGCTCTCGCCGGTGGAGGAGCGCCAGGTTGCCGAGATCTTGCCGCAGCTGGAGGGCGTGCTTGCTTACGAGTCCGAGGCGCTTGCCCCCTTCGCTCCGCGCTACCTGGAGTTTGCGTTCAACGAGCTCCAGGTCGAGTATGCCGGCTGGCCGCTCGGCGGGCGCATCGACCGCGTGGATGTGGATGCCGAGAATCGCGCTGTGGTGATTGACTACAAGCATCGCACGGGCGTTGAGGAGTTTAAGCTCGCCGACCCCACGGTGCGCGACGAGGAATCGGGCACGGCGCCCATCGACGATCCGCGCTGGTTGCCGCCACATACCCAAACGCTCATCTACGCCCAGGCCATGCGCCGGGCGCTGGATTTGGATACCCGTGCGGCGCTCTATTTTTCGACCAAGGGCGGCAAGCCGGCGTTGCGCGGTGCCGCGAGCGCCGAGCTGCTCGAGGAAGAGCGTGGCGACGGTCGCATCCCGGGCCTTAAGAAAGGTTTTCCCGGCGAGGGTGGCAGCATGGACTTCGACGCCCTGCTCGATCGCGTGGAGGCCGGCATCGCCGAGCGCTTGCGCGAACTCGAGGCGGGCAACGTCACTGCTGTCGACCCGGCGTCGACGCAGGCCGCGCATGCCCGCTGCTCGTATAACCACGAAGGAACGTTTGTAAGGAGGGACGTGTAGACCATGGATCTTTCGACCTTGATGCCGCAACAGCTGCAGATCGTCAAGACGCTCGACCGTCCGCTGTTTGTCTCGGCGGGCGCCGGTTCGGGCAAGACCTTTACCCTCACGCGCCGCATCGTCTACGCGCTCTCGCCCGAATCCGGTCCGTTCGTCGAGCATCTGGACCAGGTGCTCGCCATTACCTTTACCAAGGATGCCGCGGCCGAGATTCGCGATCGCGTGCGCCGTGCGCTTATCGACGAGGGCATGGACGAGGAAGCGCTGACCGTCGACGACGCGTGGATCTCGACCATTCACGGCATGTGCTCGCGTATCCTGCGCGCACACGCGCTGGAGTTGGGCATCGACCCCGAGTTCACGGTGCTCACCGATACCGACGAGCTCATGGACCAGGCTGTTGAGCATGTGCTGGCCCGCGCGACGGCACCCGATGCCGCCCCCGAGCTCGCGGCATCGCTCAAGGCCCTCTACGCCTGGTATCCCATGGCGGGCGAGGGCGGCCCCTTTGGTGCCGGCACGACCATCAAGGGTCTGGTGCGCGACCTGCTGGAGCTGTCGAGCCAGCTGCCGGGCGGTATGGACGACGTGTGCGTGGCGCGCGGCCAGGCCGATACCTCGGCGCTCGCCGATGCCTATCGCGCGGCGCTGGGCGCAAGCAAGGCCGCGACCGAGAAGGCGCAGACGGCGCTCGACGCCATCGACGCGTTCGAGGCGAGCGGCAAGACCATGGCCGATGCGGCGCGACTCATGATGTCGTGCGCCATGCCGCGCGCGAGCAAGGCATTCCCCAAGGAGCAGGTCGAGCTGCTCAAGGCCGAGGCCGCCGATGCATTTATCAATATCGTGCTTGCCTGCGGTGGCCCCGCGCTCGATGCACTGGTGGGCTTGGCCCGCTCTGTAGAGGCCGAGTATCGCGCACTGAAGGCTGCCCAGTCCGCCCTCGATAATAACGACCTGCTGCGCATGGCCTACGAGGCCCTGCGCGATTACCCTGCCATTCGTGCTGCGTACGAGGGCCGCTTTAAGATGGTCATGATCGACGAGTTCCAGGATACCGATCAGATGCAGGTCGATCTAATCCGCTACCTGACGGGTGCGGGGGAGCGCGCGCTGTGCACCGTGGGCGATGCGCAGCAGTCGATCTATCGCTTCCGCGGCGCCGAGGTCGAGGTGTTCCGTCGCCAGGAGCGCAAGGTGGGATCGACGGCGGCGTCGGAGACGGTTGCCACGTCCGATGCCCCCGCCGGCGAGCTCGTCAAGCTCGTTCGCAACTTCCGCAGCCACGACGAGGTGCTGCGCTATGTGGCCCGCGTCTTCGACGGCGACGACGGCGGCCTGATGCAGGGCTTTTTGGATCTTGAGGCGAGCGACGGCCGCAAGGACACGCTGGTGGCGGATGCCTCGCGCCGCCAGGCCCTCTTTGTTGCCGGCGGCAGTATGCAGGAGCGCACACAGGCCAAGGCCCGCGCGATCGCGGAGCGATTCCGCGCGCTTGCCGATGCCGGCCAGCCCCAGGGCGGCATGGTGCTGCTGCTGGGCCGCATGACCAACGCAGACGTCTACGCACAGGCCTTCCGTGACCAGGGGCTCGACTGCGTCATCGCGGGCGGCTCGGTCTTTGCCCAAGCTGCCGAGGTGCAGACGGTGCGCGCCCTGGTTTGTGCCCTCGCCAATCCGGCCGATACGGCGCAGGGTCTTATGCCACTGCTGGCCTCGCCGATGTTTGCGCTGGGCGCCCAGGAGTTCCTGGCGCTGGCGACCAAACTCGACGATCAGACGGGCGAGACGTCGCGCCGCAACATCGATGCGGGCATCATGAGCGATTCCGATGTGCCGGGCTTGCAGGGCTTGCCGCTCGTGACGCGTGCCCGCGAGGTGCTGCGCTACGCACTGCGTCGCGTGGGGCGTGATTCGTTCGCCGCCATCGCGCGCGACGCGGTCAATGCCTCCGGCTGGTTCGTGCGCCTGGCGCAGCGCGGCCCCGAGGGCAAGGCCATCGCCGCCAACGTGCTCAAGGCGCTCGATGCCGTGGCCGAGGCGGAGGCCGAGTTCGGTAACTCGCCGCGCTCCATTGCGCTTGCCTTCGATCGCTTCCTGGCGGGCAAGGAGGCCCCGGGCGCCCTCAACGAGGAGGGCGACGGCGCGGTGCGCATCATGACGGTTCATGCCTCCAAGGGTCTGGAATATCCGGTCGTGGCGGTCGCCGAGTGCTTTGGCGTGCGTAAGTCCTCGGGTTCGGCACAGATGGGTCGCCTCGAGGGCGGAGCGCAGGTCGTGGCGCTGCCGGCACGCTTCGACGGCGTTAAACTCTCGGACGGTACGTTCGTAAAGGGCGATGACGTCAAAAAGCAGTTTGAGCATGCGTTTAAGGGCAAGGGCACGTCGCTGTGGCTACCGCCGGAGCTCATGGAGGACGTCTGTGCGACGGGTTCTCCCGCCGAGGCATTTGCCCGCCTGCGCAACGACGACCTGCAGCTTTCGCTCGAGGAGCGGGCCCGTTTGCTCTACGTTGCCATGACCCGTGCGCGCGAGCTGGTGATCTTGGCGATGGATGCCGGCGTGAGCCGTGGCAAGCTGTGTGCGCCGACCTTCGATGTCGAGACCGATCTGACCTACGACGTGCTGCGCCGCATTCTGCCGACCGGCGCTCTGGACATGCCGCAGCTCGATGCCGACCGCCTGGTATTCGACAACTCCCAGCCGGGCGACTACGAGCTCATTTCGCTTTCGGACTTTACCTTTGGCGAGCAGGCGTTTGAGGCCAACGCTTCGCTGGATGCCGAGGGCAGGCTCGTTCGTGGCGATACCGATGTTGCCGATAATGCTGCGCACTCAACCGTGCCCGGTCCTGCCGACCCCAAGCCCGATTCATTTGAACTCGTATATCCCCAGGCGGCGGGCGTGCGCATGGGCACGTGTCCGTTCCCGGCGCGTGATTCGTACAGCTATTCGTCGATCGCCGCGGCGCTCCATGCCGAGACGGAAGACCGTGCCGCCGAGGCGCGTGTTCCCATGGACGAGGCGGGCGACGATGCCGAGTCGGATGGCTCGGAGATGGCCGATGCAGACGTGGCTGCTGTCGAGCCCGCCGGCAACCCCATGGCGCTGGGCTCGGCGTTCCATGCCGCCTGCCAGTGGCTCATCGAGATGGGTGCCGATGCGCTGCCCGCTGAGCGTGCCGATGCGCTGACGCGCCTGTGGTGCCTGACGCCGGAGCAGCGCGAGCGTTTTGACGTTGCCCTGAATCGCTGGCTCAGGTCGTCGGTCCGTGCCGAGCTTCTTGCCTGGCCGTGCGTCCGTGCCGAAGTGCCGTTCTTTTCGCTGGGCTGCGAGGACAAGGACATTGCCCGCTACGGTGCATATGCCGAGGGCGCTATCGATGCGCTGGCGACCGACCCGGCCGATCCGTCACGCGCACTGGTCATCGATTACAAGACGGGTGGCACACCGGATGAGACACCCGACCAGCTGCTCGAGAAGCACGCCCTGCAGGCGCGCGTCTATTCGGATGTTCTGCATAAGGCGGGCTTTAAGACGGTGACCGTCAAGTTCGTCCGCGTGGAGCAGACGGCCCCAGCTGTCTTAGTCGAGCTCGCCGAGCCCCAGGTGGTCACCTACAACCTCTAGCCCTCAATAACGTGCGGTGGAATCCTTTTCGATTCCACTGCAGCTCAGGGGTAGCTAATTTGGGACGGGGCTCTTTTAGCTACCCCCATACATCGGTTGAGATGTATTCCGACCCCGACTCGTTCGCCGTCAGTCAAAGGGTAGCTAAAAAAGCCCCGTCCCAAATTGAACTGCACCCCAAAACTTGGACGGCTTAAATAAGAACTACGCCGCAAGGGACTGTCTCCGGAACTCCTCCGGGGTCAGTCCCTTCAGTTTAACCTGGCGCCTCCTCGTGTTCCAATGGACCACGAAGTCGTCGAGGTCCGCCTTGAAGGACTCGAAGTCCGGCCACGTCCTTCCGCGGAAGAACTCGTCCTTGATGTGGCCGAACACCTGCTCCGTCGCGCCGTTGTCGATGCAGTTGCCCTTCCGGGACATGCTCTGCACCACGCCGGCCTCCTCCAACCGTCTGCACCAACCGGCCTGCTGGTACTGCCAGCCCATGTCCGAGTGCAGGATCGGCCTGGAGCCCTTGGGCTTCTTGGACACGAGCTGGTCGAGCAGCTCGTGCTGCTGAGCCATGTTGGGGTGCAGCGACGTGGACCAGGCGACGATCTCCTTGCTGCCGAAGTCGTAGACCGGCGCGAAGTAGGCCTTGCCCCAGGGCTGTTTGAACTCGGTGACGTCGGTGCCCATCTTTTCCCACGGCCCGTCGGCGGCGAAGTCGCGCCCGATGACGTTCTCGAAGGTCTTTCCGACCTTGCCCCTGTACGAGTTGTACCTGTGGTAGTCGGTCTCGCGGCGGATCCCGCAGCTGATGCCCATCTCGCGCATCATCTTCAGCACGGTCTTGTAGGCTATGCGCACGCCCTGCTCGGCGCGCAGGCACATGGCGATCTGCCTGTGGCCGCACCCGTTGGCCGTGCGCGAGAATATCTCGGCGGCGGCCTCCCAGAGCTCGGGCCTGGTGGGAGCCTTCGGGTGCGACAGCGCGTAGTAGTAGCTCGACCTCGCCAGGCCGGCGCACTCCAGCAGGCACCCCAGCCCGTACCCCTCTTCGCGCAGGGCGCTCACGGCCTCGACCTTCGCCCTGGTCAGAGTCCGTCCCTCTCGACCAGGGCACGCAATTTTTTTAGGTAGGCCACCTCGGTCTCGAGCCTTCGGCAGCGCTCCTCGAGCTCCTGCTCGCGCGTGCGCGGCCTCGCCTTGGAACCGCTCGGCCGGCCCTTGGGCCTGGGCCTGAGCGCCTCGGCGCCGCCCTCGCGGTAGAGCGCGCACCATCTCTTGAGCGGCGCCAGGGACATGACCCCGAACGCCTCCATGGCGTCCCGCTTGCTCATGCCGCCGTCGACCACGGCCGAGGCGGCGGCGACCTTCTGCTCGTATGTGTACCTGGTCTGCTTGCCGTCCATGGATAGCAGCACCTCGCTTCCGAACGACCGGTATACGTAGAGCCATTGTCTCACGGTGTCGCGCGGGACCGACAGCGCCTTCGCCGCCGACTCGGAGCCGTGGCCTCGCTCGAAGAGCCCGATCGCCGCCTTCCTGGCCTCGATGTCGTGCTTCACCCTCAAGTCGACACGCATAAAAAGCCTCCCATTTCTCATGTCCAAGAAATGGGAGGCAGTTCAAATTAGCTACCCGTGTGGGTTTGGCTAGGTTCGGGCGCTGTCCGTGCCGTGGGGTAAAATCGTTCAGTCAGAACACGAACCCGCATCGGAGCTCATCACATGGCATTCGTCCATCTGCACAACCACACTGTTTTCTCCATGCTCGACGGCGCAACCCGTATCCAGGATATGGTCAACCGTGCCGTAGAGCTGGGCATGCCCGCCGTTGCCATTACCGACCACGGCTACATGTATGGCGTGCCCGATCTGGCGCTGGCCTGCGACGCCGTCAACCACAATACGCCCGAGTACAAAACGTGGAGCCACGACAAGGCCTTCTTGGAAAAGGACCGCCGCGACGAGCTGGTGGAGCCCGATCCCGAGGCAAACCCGCGCGAGCATGCCCAGTATGTGAAGGACATGGCCATGTGGGACGAGAAGGGCAATATCGACGAGCTCAAGCCGCCTCTGGTCATCAAGCCCATCTTTGGCTGCGAGGTCTACTTTACGCCGGACGAGACGCTTGCCCGCGACCACAAACCCGAGCTCTACCACATGATCCTTCTGGCCAAGGACCAGGAGGGCTACGTCAACCTGATGCAAACGGTCTCCGAGGCCGCCGTGCAGGGCTTTTACTACAAGCCGCGCGTGACGCTCGACAACCTGCGCCGCCACGCCAAGGGCATGATCTGCACCAGCGCCTGCATCGCGGGCATCATCCCCAAATACATCGACCGCGGTGACATGGAAGGCGCCATCAAGTGGGCCGAGACCTTCCGCGACACCTTCGAGCCTGGTGACTTCTACATCGAGATCCAGGAACACGGCATCACCACCGATAACGGCCTGACCGACGAGCAGATGGACCGCACGCTCATTGATATCGCCAAACAGGTGGGCGTCAAGGTCATCGCCACCAACGACTTCCACTACCTGCGCCGCGAGGACGCGCCCGTGCAGGACGTCATCATGTGCATCGGCATGAACGCCAAGGTCGACGACCCCAACCGCATGCGCATGACCGGCTCGGAGTTTTACATGAAGACCGAGGAGGAGATGCGGGCGATGTTCCCGTATTGCCCCGAGGCCTGCGACAACACGCTCGAGATCGCCGACAAGTGCTACGTTGAGCTGGACTGGGACTCCATCATCCTGCCGCGCTTTCCGCTGCTCGATCCCGGCGAGACGCACGAGAGCCAGTTCCGCCGCGAGTGCGAGAAAGGCCTGCGCCAGCACTACGGTGACGACTGGGCCACGCGCGAGATCGGTGGCGTCAACATCAAAGAGCGCTTTGAGTACGAATACAAGGTCATTTGCGACAAGGGCTTTGCCGCCTACTTCTTGATCGTCGCCGAGTACGTGCAATGGGCCAAGGACAACGGCATCGGCGTCGGCCCCGGCCGTGGCTCGGCCGCCGGCGCTATCGTCGCCTACGCCATGAACATTACCGCGTTCGACCCGCTCGAGAACGGTCTGATGTTCGAGAGGTTCCTGTCCCCGCAGCGTACCGAGATGCCCGATATCGATATGGACTTCGACGATGAGCGGCGTCTCGAGGTCGTGGAGCACGTTCGCCAGCTCTACGGTCCCGAGAAGGTCACCCACGTCATCACCTACTCGACCATTAAGGCCAAGCAGGCCATCAACGACGCCGCGCGCGTCCTGGACTACCCGGTCTACATGGGCCAGCGCCTGTCCAAGATGGTCTCGAGCGACCCCAAGGTCAAGCTCAAGCAGGTGCTCGAAAAACAACCCGGCAAAGAGGATCTGTTTAACCCCGACTTTGCCGAGGCCTATAAAAAGGACGACGACGCCCGCCGCATCATCGACACGGCGCTCTCGATCGAGGGCCTCACCCGTGGCGAGGGCGTGCATGCGTGCGCCGTTCTGATCTGCCGCGACCCCGTCAACGAGCACGTGCCCACCAAGCTCGACACCAAGGGCGGCGTCGAGATTACCCAGTACGAGGGCCATACCGTTGCCGACATGGGCCTGCTCAAGATGGACTTCTTGGGCCTGCGTACGCTGACGGTTATCTCCAAGGCCAAGGCAAACATCAAAAAGAACTTCGGCATCGACATCAAAGAGGAAGAGATTCCCTTTGACGATCCCGAGATATTTAAGCTCATGGGCTCCGGCCACACCGCCGGCGTCTTCCAGGTCGAGTCCGCCGGCATGACGGCCACGATCAAGAACATGAAGCCCACCGAGTACAAGCACGTCGTGGCATTGATCGCCCTGTACCGCCCGGGCCCGCTAGGCGCCGGCATGGTTTCGTCCTACATCAACCGTATGAACGGCAAGGAGCCGGCCGTCTCCTACGACGACCGTCTGGACGACATCTTGGGCGAAACCTACGGCACCATGGTCTACCAGGAGCAGGTTATGCTCATCTCCGTCGAGATGTGCGGCTTCTCCAAGGGCGAATCGGACTCGCGTATCCGTAAGCCCGTGGCTAAGAAGAAGATCAAGCTGCTCACGTCGACGGTACTCCACTGGGAGGATGGCTCGGACGAGACCACCTACGACCACTGGATGAACGGTGCCATCAAGAACAACTACACGCGCGAGGTCGCCCAGAAGATTTGGGACGATGTTCTCGAGTTTGCGTCCTACGCCTTCAACAAGTCGCACTCCGCCGGCTACGCCATCTTGGTTATGCAGACGGCGTGGCTCAAGGCGCACTATCCGCACGAGTACATGGCGGCCGTCCTGACGTCCTATACGGGCAAGACCGACAAGATCGTGCACTACGTCTCGGCATGCCGTCACGACGGCATCCCCGTGCTTTCGCCAGATGTCAACGAGTCCGGTACCGAGTTCACGGCTACCAAGGAGGGTGTGCGCTTTGGTCTGGCCGGCATCCGCGGCGTGGGCACCGGCGTGGCGCAGGCGATTATCGCCGAGCGCGAGGCGGGCGGTCCGTTTAAGACGCTGCATGATTTTGTCGAGCGCGTGGACTCGGGCCAGGCCAACCGTCGCGTGATCGAATCGCTCATCAAGGCAGGTGCCTTCGACTCCACAGGGTATCCGCGTCGTCAGATGATGCACTTTGTGGACAAGAACAACCCCGAGAACATCATCGATGCCGCGGCAAAGCGCCAGAAGGATCGCGCGAGCGGCCAGACGTCGTTCTTCGACATGTTTGGCGACGTTGAGGGCTCGGGCTTTGAGGTGAGCGTACCCGATCCGGATGGCCAGGAATGGGACCGCCACCTTAAGCTGAGCCAGGAGAAGGAGGTTCTGGGCATCTATGTCTCGGACCACCCGCTGCGCCCGTTTGAGTATGCGCTCAGCAAAGCGCGCGACTTCTCGTTTTCGCAGATCGACACCGGCTACGAGGTGCAGAACCCCACGGGCGGCACCATCAACCAGGAAATTCCCGAGGGCAAGGCGCTGTGGTGGGCCGGTATGGTCTCGAGCGTGTCCAAGCGCGTGACCAAAAACGGCGACCCCATGGGCATCGTGCAGCTCGAGGACATGGAAGGCGAGGCTACGGTCGTGGTGTTCCCCAAGACCTTCAAGGAGGCAGAGGGGTATCTGTACGGCGAGGTCGACCCCGAGACCGGCGCGCAGCTGTCCGATGCGTTTGTGCGCATTAAGGGCAAGCTCGAGCGCTCGGACCGCGGCGACCAGATCATCGCGCAGGAGATTGTGCCGCTTGAGCTCAACGAGGAGAACAACAAGCCCAAGGTGTTTGAGGTCATGGTGCCCAACAGCCGCTTTAGCCAGGGCAACATGGCGCGTCTTGCCACGGTGCTCACCGCCAACCCGGGCGGCGACCGCGTAGAGATCTTTATCGAGCAGGCGGACGGGCGCGTGCTGCGTGCCGAGGTACCTGCTAAGGTCAACGCACGTTCGATTCCGCTGTTGGCCGAGGCCAAGGCCATCGTGGGTAACCAAGGCAGAGTGACGGTGATCTAAGGACGCCGTTGGCGGGGTAGCTAATTTGGGACGGGGCTTTTTTAGCTACCCTTTGGCTGACGGCGAATGAGTCGGGGTCGGAACACATCTCAACCGACATATGGGGGTAGCTAAAATAGCCCCGTCCCAAATTAGCTACCCTGTGCGAGATTGGAGGAAGCGATGGCGCAGGGGACGTTTGTGCAGGCGCTTCGTAAGGAGGCGGCGCTCAGCAGTACCTTTATGAAGGGGCGTTCGCTCATGCTCAACGGCGCCGTGCTGTCGTTTGAGGACTCCGGCTCGCGCTTCTCCAAAAACGTGAATATCGAGGGCACGGTGCGTGGATCGCGCGGCGACCTGTATAAGACGCACGTGGCGCTCGATATGGACGAGCACGAGGTTGTCGACTACGACTGCGATTGCCCCGCCGCCTTCCGCTATTCCGGCATGTGCAAGCACGCCATCGCCACGGCGTTGGCGTATCTGGATGCCAGCGGCGCCGAGCCCGTCGAGGGTTTGCGCACGCCGGTCCGCACGTTTACGGTGCCGCCCGCACAGTCCAAGCAGCCCACACGCCCCGCGCCCAGCGCATCTCCGGTCAACCCCAACTTTCCCTTCCCGGCGCCCGTGCCCACGAGCCCGAGCCTTGTGGCAGCGCTTTCCGATCTTTCGGACGCGCGCATGGATAAACTCGTGGCCATGCGCCGCAAGCTCGCTGGCACCATTGATCCCGATGCGCCCAAAGCAGTGCTGGAGCCCTCGCTGGTGCCGTACTACAATCCGCTGTTTGCCGATCGCTTTAGCTGGGCGCTCGAGTTTCGCATCCGCTGCGGTTCGGTGTCCTACGTGGTTAAGGATATCGACGGCATGGCCGATGCCTATGCGCGCGGCGGTACGTTCTCCTATGGCAAGAAGCTTACGTTTGCCCATGTGTCCGAGGCTTTCGATGACGTGTCGGCAAAGCTGCTCGATTTTGTTGCAATGACGGTCGCCTACCTAGGCGATATTACGAGCTCGCGCTCGGCATCGTACGACTTTGCCCGCAGCGGTTTTGTCGCCGAGCGTCAGCTGCCGGTATCCGAGTATTCCATCGTGTCCGTGTTGGACCTGCTGCGTGGCAGGACCATGTCCTTTGAACCTGCTTGGTCGCGGGGGACGACGACGCACCGCGCCTACGAGGTGACAGTTGAGCCGTTGCCGGAAGGGGAGGGCGAAGTTCCGGCTAAGCGCCCGCCGCTGATTGCTGCCAAGATTGTGCCGGCAGCCGGGGGCAGCTACGACTTGCGCCTTCCGGCCGATACGTACTGCTTTGCCTCGGGCGACGTCGCCTATCTGGTCGATACGCGCCGCGCGCGCCGTACCGACACGGCGTTTGCCCAACATGCCGCGCCGTTCCTATCGCACTTGTTGCCCTGCCGCACACCGGTCCATATCGCCGCCGACCAGGTGGGTGAGTTTTGCCGCATGGCGCTGCCTATCTTGCGCGACTACACCGACCTTACCGCGCCCGCTGTGCTCGATACCGTGGCGCCCGAGCCAAGCTTTGCCATGGCGATCGGTGTCGACGATGGGCTCGTGACCTGCAAAATTACGGTTACCTACGGCGACTGGTCGGCAGATCTCTTTAGCATGGGCGCTCCGGGCAGCCCCTTCGAAGAGCAGCGCCCGGGCGTGCCGCCGCGCGACGAGGTGGCAGAGTTTCGCGTTATGGATACGGCGGCTCTGTATTTCGACTTTTACGAGGGTGGCCTGGCGTTTGAGGAACGCGATGACGAGAGCCTGTTCCACTTGCTGACTGAGGGCCTGTCTGCCCTGTCCGAGCTGGGCGAGGTCATGCTCAGCGACCGTCTGCGCCAGATCTCGGTCCGCCCTGCGCCCAAGCTTTCGGTGCGCGCCACCGTCAAGAGTAACCTGCTCGACGTCGAACTGGGCGCGAGCGGCCTTTCGGCGGCAGACCTTGCCATCTACCTCGATTCCTACAAGCGTCACCAGACGTTTGCTCGTCTCACGTCGGGCGACATCATTCGCCTGGACGAGGGAGCGCGCGCCGCGTTTGGCCTTGCCGAGGATCTGGGGGTCGATGCTGTCGACCTGCTCGACGGCGTGTCGCTTCCCGCGTCGAGTACCCTGTTCGTCGACAGCATGCTTGCGCGCACGCCCGCGCTCGAAGCCGATCGCGACGCTGCATTCCGTCGCACCGTCGAGCGCCTGGACACGCTCGGCAAGATGGACTTTACGGTGCCGGCCTCGCTCAAGGCCACGCTGCGTGGCTACCAGGTCGACGGCTACCAGTGGCTCGGTTCGCTCGAGCATCTGGGCCTTGGCGGCATCTTGGCCGACGACATGGGCCTGGGCAAAACGCTCCAGATGATCGCGCATATCCTGGCGCGCGTGGAGGCGGGGGACGCTAAGCCCACACTCGTGGTATGTCCCGCATCGCTCGTGTACAACTGGACTGCCGAGCTGGAGCGCTTTGCCCCCTCGATTGATGTGTGCGCCATTGTGGGCGCTAAGGCCCAGCGTCGCGTGCAGATAGCCGGCGTGGCCGAGCACAACGTGGTCGTGACGTCGTATGACCTCATGCGCCGCGATATCGACGAGTACGTCGAGCAGGACTTTGCCCGCGTGGTGCTGGATGAAGCCCAGTACATTAAAAACCCACTCACGCAGGTGGCACGTGCCGCCAAGCGTCTGCCGGCCGGTGTGCGCTTTGCCCTGACGGGTACGCCCATCGAGAACCGCTTGTCCGAGCTCTGGAGCATCTTCGACTTTTTGATGCCGGGCCTGCTCGGCACGCGCGAGTCGTTTGCCAAGCGCTTCGAAAGCCCGGTCGAGCACGCCGAGGGTGACAGCGCCGCTCGCCTGCAGGCGCTCGTGTCGCCGTTTGTGCTGCGCCGCGTCAAGGAAGACGTGGTGGCCGACCTGCCCGAGAAGATCGAGGATACGGTGATGGCGCAGCTCACCGGCGAGCAGCGCAAGCTCTACCTGGCCAACCAGGACCGCATTGCCCAGCAAGTGCAGCACCGCGAGGCCGGGGAGTTCAAAAAAGATAAGCTCAAGGTACTTGCCGAGCTCACCAAGCTGCGCCAGATCTGCTGTGATCCTCATCTGCATTACGCGGACTACAAGGCGGGAAGCGCCAAGCTCGATACGTGTATGGAGCTCGTCCACGGCGCGCTCGACGGCGGTCATCGCATCTTGCTGTTCAGCCAGTTTACGGGCATGCTCGATATCATCGGCAAGCGCCTGGCCAAGGAGGATATCGCCTTCCTTAAGCTTACGGGCGCATCGTCTAAAGAGAGCCGCGCCAAGATGGTTGCGCAGTTCCAAGCGGGCGAGGTGCCGGTGTTCTTGATTTCGCTCAAGGCGGGCGGCGTGGGCCTTAATTTGACGGCTGCCGACGTGGTCATCCACTACGACCCGTGGTGGAACGTGGCGGCGCAGGACCAGGCGACCGACCGCGCCCACCGCATTGGCCAGCAGCACACCGTGACCGTGTACAAGCTCATCGCCAAGGACACGATCGAGGAACGCATCATGCAGATGCAGGAGTCCAAGCGCGACCTGGTCAACAGTGTGCTCGGCGGTGACGGCATCTCGTCGGCGCTGTTTACCCGCGAGGATGTTCTGGCGCTGCTCGGTGGCGACGGTCGCTAGCTGCGCGCGGGATGGGGCCGCCGGGCTGGGCCAGGTCGCCGGTTCGTCCTGGCCCGACCGTTTATCCAACCCGTTATGTGTTCATTTGCAATGCCATGGATGGTTCGGCGCTCTTTGGGCATAAGAACTATCGAGAACATCGGCACATCAGCAAAGGAGAACATCATGGCGAAATTCTTTAAAGACTCCGACGGCAAGCTCGTTGCCGCTCTTGGCGACGACGTTGCGACCCCTGCCGGCTGCACGGAGCTGACGGCAAACACCGAGGATGCGGCGCACGAGAAGCACGTGCCTGTTGTCGAGACCGAGCGCGACGGCCACGTCATTCGTGCGCGCGTGGGCTCGACGGAGCACCCCATGCTGCCCGAGCACTACATCGAGTGGATCGCGCTTGAGGCCGAGGGCCGCCTGGAGGTCCATTACCTTGAGCCCGGCATGAAGCCCGCGACGTTTTTCGCTGGCGGCTCCAAGACCGGTACCGTCTATGCCTACTGCAACCTGCATGGGCTGTGGTCCGCGACGTTCTAGGAGCGCGCCCCCGCTCGGGGTATCATAGCTAGCATATGCACATGCAAGCGCCGGCTGCATTATGCGGCCGGCGCTTTTACTACGGTTTCGATGGTTTACGACGGAAAGGGCTGGGCCATGAAGCTCGCACTTGCACAGATCGATATGCGCCTGGGTGATATTGAGGGCATTTGCGGTCGCATCGAGGACCAGGCTTGTCTGGCCCACGAGCGCGGGGCGCGCGTGCTGTGCGTCCCGGCTCCGCTCTTTATGGGTGCTCTGCCCGGCGGCCTGGTGGGTACTGCCGACTTTGAGCACGACATGCTGACAGGCCTGACCGGTGTTGCCGAGCGTATCCAAGAGCTCGATATGATCTGCATCGTGCCCGCGGCCGTTTCGTTTGAGGGCCAGCCGCTGCTCGACTACATGATGCTCAAGGACGGTCATGTGGTGCCGGCGCGATCGAGCATTGCCCTGCAGCGTGGCGAGAACAACGACACGCGTTGGGCGCCGCCGGTGTTCGACGTGGACGGCGTGCGCATCGCCGTGATTTTTGACTTGGACCGCGAACTCGAGATGTTGCCGACCGGTGTTGACCTCATTGCGTATTTCCAATTCAACGCGTTTGACATGACCGACCGCGAGACTGCCGCCATCGCCGCCGTTCGCAGCGGTGCCTACCGCAAGATCGCATCTAAGCGCAGCGTGTGGTTTGCCTGCATGGCGCCGGTCGGTGCGTACGACGAGTCGGTATATACCGGCGGTTCGTTTGTGCTCGACGACTGCGGTCGCGTGGTGGCCCAGGCGCCGTGTTTTGAGGAGAGCCTGCTGGTTCAGGAGATTCAGCGCGGCGTGATGCTCGATGCCCTGGAAGATCACGAACTGCCCGAGTTCCGTTCCGAGGAGTGGCTGTGGCAGGCGCTGGTGCTCGCCGTGCGCGACAACGCCCGCGCTCGCGGCGTGTCGCGTGCTGTGGTGGCACTCGAGGGTGACTTGCCGTCGTCCCTGCTGGCGGCACTTGCCGTTGACGCTCTGGGCCCGCGTAATGTGATTGGCCTTGTGCTGGGGCGCAACCGTATCTTTACGCCGGCTCAGGAAGAGGCCGAGGCTGCCCGCTGTGCCGCCGTCCGCGCGATTGCCGAGCGCCTGCACATTCGCACCGTCGAGCGCGATGCACCGGATGCGGCGCGTGTGCTCGATCGCGACGTGTCGGCGGGCGATGCCGAGCGTCTGCGCTCGCGTGCACTGGGCCTGATGCTCGAGGATACGGCGCTCGAGCTGGGCGCCATGGCGTTGAGCCCGCTCTCCAAGACCGAGTACGCGCTGGCGGCGCCCGCACTGTCCGGCGGCTACCAGGGCGACTTTGCGCCCTTTGGCGATGTGTACCTGTCGACGCTTGAGTTTGTGGCGCGCGTGCGCAACCGCACGTCTGCCGTGGTGCCCCAAGAGCTCGTGACGCTCAACGCGGTGGAAGATTGTATGGAGCGAGTGCTGGCGCAGGCGCTCTCGACGCTCGACGGTCCGGTCGATATGCTCGACCGCGCGGCACAGCTGCTCGGCGGGCTTGAGCCGGGTGAGGTCGATGGCGCGCTCGAGGCGCACGTGGACCGCAATCGATCTTTCGACGACATCCCGATGGCCGCTGGCAAGCCTGAGGCCTGCTCGCTGCTGCTGATGCTCGTTCGACAGGGTGAGGCTGCCCGTCGCATGTTGCCGACGGCGCCGATCGTTTCGGCCCGTTCGTTTGCCGAGCGCGCTTGGCCGTACATGCTTGCGTGGTCCGATTTGGGGCTCAACGGCAAGGAGCGCATGACGGTTGATTCACTGGCGCGCGCCGAAGTGCGCCGCTTTGCCGATAGCGATACGGGCGATCGCATGCGCGGTGAGATGATGGGTCTGTTGGGTGAGCTGTTGGGTATTTCGCCCGAGCAGATGGAGGAGCTGCGCTCTGAGGACGGTCAGCGTCGTTTGCACGAGGGAATGAAAAAGTTCGAGGGCGAGGTCCAGGACGCCATCGAAAGGATGATGGGCGGCCAGGGCGGACCGCAGGGCGGGCCCCAGGGTACGCCGATGCCACATCCGCCGGTGGATCCCCGTCAGTTTCCTTTTTTCTCGCAGAACTAAACTGGGGATGGGGCAAAGGTTACGCGGTTTTGCCAAACCGCGTAACGAGTCGACGCTACGCGAGCCCCTGCCGGGCCATCTGCCGCTCAAACCGTCGCTTGCGTACAGAAGTACGCGGCGCTCCTCTTTCGCGACACCTTGCCACGGCAGGGACTCGCTCGCTGACTTATGCTCAACCTATGGTTCGACCTTGCTTGCCAGATACGGTCGCTGTTGTGTTATTCTAGAACAGACGTTCGTGAATAGTGCGTGGGGCCTTGCCTTGCGCTGCGCTTGTGACGAGGGGAGGTTGGCTTGGTTATCTTGGGTATCGACCCTGGTTTGGCCCATACGGGGTGGGGGATTATCGAGGAGCGACGTGGCGAGGTTCGCTGTCGTGCCTATGGCTGCATCGAGACCAGTGCTGGAAGTCCGCTCGCGGTGCGCCTGTCGCATATCGCCCGCGACCTCAAGGGCGTTGTCGAACGCTATCGTCCCGATACCGCTGCTATCGAGAGCATCTACTTTGGCGCTAACGTTCGTTCGGCCATCCCCACGGCGCATGCCCGCGGCGCTGCGCTTGTGGCGCTTTCGGAGTGCGCGCTCGAGATTGGCGAATACACGCCCATGCAGATTAAGCAGGCTGTTGTGGGCACCGGCGCCGCAGATAAGCGACAGGTCGCCTACATGGTGCGTACGCTTACGCAGCTCGATCACGACCCGCACCCCGACCATGCCGCCGATGCCCTGGCCTGCGCCATCTGCCACGTTAACCTCAGCCGCACCCGAGCGCTTACCGGCGGCGAGTTCTATCAACAGAGAGGAACCGGATACTGATGATCTCCCAGCTCCACGGAACGCTTGTCGAGGCCACGATGAGCTCTGCTGTCGTCGATGTGTCGGGCGTGGGCTTTGAGCTCGGCATCTCGGGCAGCACTGCGGCCACGTTGCCGACGCCCGGCGGCGAGGTTCGCCTCTACACGCGTATGCAGGTGCGCGAGGACGCCATGACGCTCTTTGGATTTGCCTCCAAGGACGAGCGCACGATGTTCGACCGGCTCGTGTCCGTCTCGGGCGTTGGCCCGCGCTTGGCGCTCGCCGTGCTTTCCACCTATACCGTGGGGCAGCTGTATTCGCTGGTGATGGCCGAGGACGACAAGGGCATGGCCAAGGTACCCGGTGTGGGTAAAAAGACAGCTCAGCGCCTCATCCTGGAGCTCAAGAGTACCTTTGCCAAGGATAAGGGCTTTGTGCCGGTCGACGTGATTCCCGGACAGGTTGCGATGCCCGTGCCCACTGCCGCTCCCTCGGCCATCGATGATGCCCGCGCGGCACTCCTTTCCATGGGCTTTAGCCCGCAGGAGGCCGATGTTGCTCTGAGCGGGTATGATGGGCAGGATATGCGTGTCGAGGATCTGCTCGGCGCGGCGCTTAAGCGACTCGGAATGGATGCGTGATGTGGGAAGCCGATGACTCTCAGGACCTGTGGGCGACGCCCGGCAGCTCGCCGGCGGCATCCATGGCGCATGGCGAGCGCATGGTGGGCTCGGAGCTGACGCCCGAGGACCTCGATGTCGACCGTACCCTGCGCCCCCAGCGTCTGGACGACTACTGCGGTCAGGAGCATATCAAGCAGAGCCTTCGCGTGCTGATCGAGGCGGCGCAGAGCCGTGGCGAGACGCTCGACCACGTGATCTTCTCGGGCCCTCCGGGTCTGGGCAAGACCACGCTGGCTACCGTTATCGCCAACGAGCTGGGCGCTCAGATTAAGACGACGAGTGGCCCGGCCATCGCGCGCACCGGCGACCTGGCGGCCATCCTTACCAACTTACAGCCGGGTGACGTGCTGTTTATCGACGAGATCCACCGCCTCAACCGTTCGGTCGAGGAAGTCCTGTATCCCGCGATGGAGGACTTTGCGCTCGATATCGTGATTGGCAAAGGTCCGGCGGCGCGCTCGATTCGCCTGGATATCCCCAAGTTTACGCTGGTGGCGGCAACGACCCGCTCGGGTATGCTGACCGGCCCGCTGCGCGACCGCTTTGGTATTTCGTATCGCCTGGACTACTACACGGTCGAGGAGCTTGCCCAGATTGTGACGCGCTCGGCAACCATTTTGGGCGTGACAATAGACCATCCGAGCGCGCTCGAGATCGGCTCGCGCTCGCGTGGCACGCCACGTCTTGCCAACCGCTTGCTCAAGCGCGTGCGCGATTACGCCCAGGTGCGCGGCAACGGTCCTATTGAGCTTGATATCTGCCGTCAGGCGCTCGAGTTCTTTGAGATTGACGAGCTCGGCTTGGACTGGATGGACATTCGCATCTTGGAGACGCTCGCCAAGACGTTCTCCGGCCGTGCCGTTGGCTTGACCACGCTTGCTAGTGCGGTGGGCGAGGATCCGGGTACGCTCGAAGATGTCTACGAACCCTACCTGTTGCAGTGCGGGTTGATGATTCGCACACCGCAGGGTCGCCAGGCAACCCTGCGCACATTCGAGCATTTGGGTATCGAGCCGACCCTGTAGGAATGGGCTTGTTTTAGCGCATCTGTAGGTTATCGCTGGGCATTGGATAAACATATCGCCGTTCATCGGTTATGGGCGTTTTACTATTGCGCGCCCGTGCTATGCTGAATTGGTCTTTTTCTCATTCGGTAACGAAAGGACCGCCCATGCCTACTGATATCGAAATCGCACGTTCCGTCACGCCGCTGCCCATTACCGAGGTGGCCAAGAACGCCGGCGTCGACGTTAAGCACCTGATTCCGTACGGCTTCGACAAGGCTAAGGTCGACTATTCACTGCTCAACGAGCCGACCGATCACCAGGCCAAGCTTGTCCTCGTGACCGCTATCAATCCCACGCCCGCAGGCGAGGGCAAGACCACCACGACCATCGGTCTGGCCGACGGTCTGCGTCGTCGCGGCGTCAAGAGCGCCGTTGCCCTGCGCGAACCTTCGCTCGGTCCCGTCTTTGGCGTCAAGGGCGGTGCCGCCGGCGGCGGCTGGGCCCAGGTCATCCCCATGGAGGATATTAACCTGCACTTTACCGGAGACTTCCACGCTATCGGTGCCGCCAACAACCTGCTGGCCGCCATGCTCGACAACCATATTCAGCAGGGCAACCAGCTCGGCATCGATGTTAAGCGTATCACCTGGAAGCGCGTCGTCGACATGAACGACCGTCAACTGCGCCATGTTATCGATGGCATTGGCGGCAAGGCCCAGGGCGTGCCGCGCGAGGACGGCTTCGATATCACCGTTGCCTCCGAGGTCATGGCGATTCTGTGCCTGTCCACGAGCATCAACGACCTCAAAGAGCGCTTGGGCGAGATCGTCGTCGGCTACAGCTATGCCGGCGAGCCCGTCCGCGCCCGCGACCTCAAAGCTCAGGGCGCCATGGCTGCGCTGCTTAAGGACGCGCTCAAGCCCAACCTGGTGCAGACGCTCGAGGGCACGCCCGCGTTTGTCCACGGCGGTCCCTTCGCCAATATCGCTCACGGCTGCAACTCCATCATGGCCACCCGCATGGCCATGCGTTTTGGTGACGTCGCGATTACCGAGGCCGGCTTTGGCGCCGACCTTGGTGCCGAGAAGTTCCTGGACATCAAGTGCCGCATGACGGGCGTTCGCCCCAGTGCTGTCGTGGTCGTCGCCACCGCCCGCGCGCTTAAGTACAACGGCGGTGTCGCCAAGGCCGACCTCAACGACGAGAACCTCGAGGCCCTTAAGGCCGGCATGCCCAACCTGCTGCGCCACGTCGACAACATCCAGAACGTCTATGGTCTTCCCTGCGTGGTCGCCATCAACCGCTTCCCGACGGACACCGAGGCCGAACTTGCGCTCATCGAGTCCGAGTGCCAGAAGCTCGGCGTCAACGTTAAGCTGTCCGAGGTTTGGGCCAAGGGCGGCGAGGGTGCGCTCGACCTGGCCGATGAGGTCATGCGCCTGATTGAGCAGCCGAGCGAGCTCAAGTTTGCCTACGAGGACGGTGCCGATGTGGCCGATGCCCTGGAGGCCGTTGCCACCAAGGTCTACCGCGCCGATGGCGTCGACTTTACGCCGGCTGCCAAGCGCCAGCTCGCCGAGCTGCGCGAGAACGGCTTTGGTAACCTGCCGGTGTGCGTCGCCAAGACCCAGTACAGCTTTAGCGATAACGCCAAGGCTCTGGGCGCGCCCGAGAACTTCCGCATCACCGTGCGCGAGCTCAAGGTTTCCGCCGGTGCCCACTTTGTGGTCGCGCTGACCGGCAGCGTTCTGACCATGCCGGGTCTACCCAAGGTTCCCGCGGCCGAGAACATCGACGTCGACAACGACGGCAACATCACCGGCCTGTTCTAAGCCTGCTGCTCATAGCCGCCTGCCCGCCCCGCCGTGCCTACCAAGGCCCGGCGGGGCTTTGTGCGTACCTATACCGATAGCTACGTTCCTCCGTATCGTTCGGAACAGGTGACGAGGTCGGCGTACTACAAAATTCGAGCTATTCCAACGGCCAGGATGTGACGCCTGAGTATCCTTGCGCCACGCATGTGCCCAACGAGTAGGGCAAAGCAACAGGGAGTGAACTTAACAGTCCCCGGTGGCGCAAAACGCAGCGCCGCCGGGGACCTTTTGATGCAAATTGGCTCCGAGACAAGCTGTCTGGGCCAGCCGCGCCACGATAAGCGCCCATCTACTACGTTTGCCAGGGTTGGACCGACCATGGAGCGTTTTTTAACAATGCGGCAAGACGTTTACCTGCGGTTTTGTTAACGCAAATTTGGCTGTGGTTGGCACCCTTGGGTTAAACGTAGTAGATGGGCGCATTTTGTGGTGCACAGCCCAAGAAGAGGTCGTTAGCCGCGCTGGAGGCCGAAAAGTTTGGCGTTGCGCTCGGCGACCATCATGTTGATGTCGGCGATTTCCATCTCGCCGTCAATGTAGGGCTGGTAGGTACCGTACGGATCGCCTGCTCCCAAGCTGCAGCTGCCGCAGTTGTCGCAGCTGCCGTTGCCGCAGCCAGCGAGCGCCAGTTTAATGATCTCCTCACGCTCGGCACGCGTCGTGTCCTTGATGAGCTTGCTTTTTGCCATGACATATCCTCGATTCGCTTGTGACCGTCGGCCGCGCATGTCTTGTAGATACCGGCGGGCTTTGTCCATCATAGGCTTTTGCGCGGGTAGAATGCATGGATAACTTGATGCTTACAGGCGACGGAAAGGAAACGTTGCATGGACCAGGACAAGACGACTGTGATGAGCGGATATGGCTCCGCACAGGCCGGCGGTAGCGCCGACACGACCCGTATCGTGCCGAATCCCGGCAATGCTGTCCCCGATGCGACACAGATGTCTGCCGATCCCACACAAGTTATGGGCTATGGCGATGCACCACGGGATCCGTTTGATTATGCACCGCAGGACTCGTATGGCAACGCGACGCCGGACCCGTATGGCAATGCGGCGGCAGATGCCTATAACAACCTGCCGCAAAATCCCATTCCGCAGCTCCAGCAGACGACGTATATGCCGCGCACGGCACAGCCGCGCTACGAGTCGCACGACCGATACGCGTGCGAGCCGTATCGTGAGTATCCCAAGTCCATCCCCCAGTATGGCGAGGACGAGGAGAAGAAGCCTTCGCGTTCGTCGAGCGTGATTAAGAAGATCCTCATCGTGCTGGCGATCTTCTTTGCCTTGTCGGTTGTGTTCGCCATTGTGTCGGGCATGCTCAACAAGCGGGGCGCCACGACTGATACCACGGCCGAGCAGACCGAGACTGCCCAGTCCGGCACCGTCGACCTGAGCGATATCCCGGGTCAGTACTGGTCAAACGCCAAGAAGCTCCTCAAGTCGCGCGGGGCCGACCTTTCGAACGCCGTGATCCTGACCGATGATGGCTCAACACCTGTTGTCGATGCCAATTGGGTCGTGACGTCTGCCTACTATAACGACAACAGTAACCTCGAGATTCAGCTCACGCGCAAGGACAGCTCGTCGGGCAACGCGTCCGGCGGCCAGGGCGCCACGGACAGCTCGAGCTCCAACACGCTGGAGGACCTGAGCAACAAGGCGCAGGAGCTTGGGGATAAGGCCCAAGAGCTGGGTGACACGGCTCAGAATCTCGGCGATACTGCACAGAACCTGGGCGATATGGCAACGAACGCCTGGGATGCCCTACAAAATGGCATTTCGGGCGCGCAGGGAAACTAGCGGTCGAGCGGCTAGAGCCTTAGCGGTGCAAACAAAAACGGGACGTAGGATCGCGTGACCGGGCGCATGGGCGCGTTGATCGGCGGTCCTGCGTCCCGTTTTGCTGTCGATTACAGCTGCTCGGCCGGACGGTCGGGCGAGCTAAAGCCCGAGTCAAACGTGACAACGCATGATGCATCGGGCCTGCGCTCGTGCACGATATGCGTTACGCGCTCCAACAGCTCGTCGTCGGAGATGCGAAAGCCGTCGGGACGCACCAGGTCAAATGACACAAAGCCATCGTGCTCGTGCAGGTCATGGATGGAGAGCGCGGGATCGATCTGTATGACGCCACGCTTGACCCAGCCGCGCAGATCGTCGCCGGTGGTGGCGATGGGGTCGCAGTGCAGCGTGATGTCGATGCCCATCTGGCGTTTAATATCGTGTTCGATGGTGTCCAGGATCTCGTGGTGCTCAAAGGCATCGCCCTCGCCGGGCATTTCCACGTGTGCGCTGGCAAACTGACGGCCGGGGCCGTAGTCGTGCACCATGAGGTCGTGTGTGCTCAAGACCTGGGGGTACGACATGATCCTATCGCGGATTTCCTGGACGAGCTTGGGGTCGGGCGCTTGTCCCAACAGCGGGCTGATGGCGTCGCGCACCAGGCCCATGCCGCTGATGCAGATGAAGATGCCCACACCCAGGCCTGCCCAGCCATCGAGGTCAAAGCCGGTCGTCTGCGAAATAAGCGCCGCCGCCAAGACCGAGCCCGAGGTGATGACGTCGTTTTTGGAGTCCTGCGCCGTGGCGATGAGCGTCTCCGAGTCGATGCGGTCGCCCAGCGCGCGGTTGAATGCGGCCATCCATAATTTGACGAGCATGGATAAGACGAGGGCGGCTAGGGAGACCAGCGTGTAGGCGGTGGGGGAGGGCTTGATGATCTTGGAGATCGATTCGAGCACCAGGTTGATGCCGACGGCACAAACGAGGACGGCGACAAACAAGCCGGCGAGGTATTCGTAACGGCCGTGGCCATAGGGGTGGCCTTCGTCTGCCGGGCGGCTGGCAAGGCGGAACCCGAGCAAGCTCACAATGTTGCTCGAGGCATCGGAGAGGTTGTTAAAGGCATCGGCGACAAGCGAGACAGAGCCGGCGAGCAGACCCGCGATGCCCTTGGCCAGGCACAGGGTTATGTTGAGGCCAATGCAGATGAGGCTTGCGGCAAAGCCCGCGTTGGTGCGACAAGATGCATCGACCGGCTCGCCCTCGCTGCCAGGAACAAGTGTATGTACCAGCCGATTTACAAATAGCATGGCGTACCTCCTCGCATCCTCGTTTAAGGGGATAGTGTAGCTCGCATGGGCGCGCCGTGCGCCGATGCTCAGAAAATGCAGCAATGGTCTGCTGGAGCTAACGAGCGGGGCTTCTTGTCCGACCGGGTGCTCCATTTTGGGCCACATGGGTATGGGCATGTGCCTGCCTGCTCGACATACTTAATGTCGACAGCCCCTGCGTAAAGGAGGACGTATCCATGGACGAGATGTTTGCCATTAAATGCCAAAACTGCGGCGGCCCCATGTACTCACACCAGGCTCAACGCAGCTTTGAGTGCGCCTATTGCGGCACGGTCGTTCCGTGGCAGGCCGATGCGGGGGAGCCCAAGAGCGCCCTGGGCATTCGCCATGCGCCGCTGACGGTTGTCGATGGGCTGCTTAAGCTCACCCATGTGTCGCAGCTCGAGCGCCCGGTGGACCCCGACTGGTATTTCTTTCATGCGCACTGGCGCAACCAGTCGGTTCTGGAGCATCTACTGTGGGAGGACCGCGGCACGGCGCAGGAGTTCCAGGAAGCCACGCATGTGAGCATCCCGTGCCCCTTCTGTGGCGCATCCTTCGAAGGCGAGTCCACTCAGCGCGTGTTTGAATGCCCGTCCTGCGGCAATAAGATCGGCGTTGCAGACCTGCTCAAGCCCGGTGCTTTTAGCAAGCGCCTGACCATGGGCGTTGGTGCGGAGTATGTACCCGAGCAGGGTATTCCCTGTGAAATCTCGCCGCAGCAGGCACGTGCTAACGCACTGCAGCTGGTGCACCAGTATGCGGAAGCCTTTGCCGGTCACGATGTAGAAGACGCGATCCAAAACGACATGATGCTCTTCTACTTTCCCATGGCGCTTGCGGATTTGCGCATGATGGCGTCCTTCCCGGGCAAGGGGCTGAGCAAGGAGACCTTGGTGTACTACGAGGTGCTCGACTGGGCATATCCGCGGGCAAACTACCTGGACGTTCGTCTTATGGGCATTTTGGAGCCGTGGGACTTTGGCAAGGTGGGGCCGTTCGATCCTGCCATGCAGGAAGGCGACTTCCGCGTTGTCTCCGTCGATGCGTCTACCAAGGACCAGGTGGTCATTGATAAGCTGGCGCTCGACATTGCCGGCAACGATGCCGAGGCGGTGCTAGGGCTCAATAAAAAGAGTATCCGCACGTGGGCGCGCAAGGCCCGCAAGCACAAGGATGGTCTGGTGATGGTGCCGGTCTACTTTGTCGATCGTCCGGCGTCGGACAGCCGTGAAGGCGAGCAGGTGCGCATTGCCGTAAACGGCCAGACGGGTCGTGCGGCCGCGGTAGTGTTTAGCGACAAGCGCGAGACACATGTGGTGGCACCGCTCAATCCCAACGTGATGCTGTCGAGCGAAAGCACCGTGCACGCCACGCCCATCGAGGTCAAATACGTTAAATCGCCGTTCCTATACCAGATCGTGCGCCGCGGAGGCGGCGAGCAACCGCGCCAGGTGGCAGCGGTGGCCGAGGGCTCCTACCGAGAGGAAAAGCCCAAACGCCGCGGCCTGCTGGGTGCGCTATTTGGGAAGTAGGGGAGTAGTACCGGTTGTTGCTGTAACTTGAAGATTAGGGCTACGGGGCGGCTCGCAGGGGTGCGGGCCGCCCCGTTTTTGTGCGGCGGCAGGACCCGCAGGCACTCCATTAAACGCTCACGCTCATAGCACGAACGTTGAGCAACATTACGTTTGCCGATGGCTATTAAAAAATGTCCGTATGTGGTAGTAGCATCAAAAAAGAGGGGTCCCGAATGGAACCCCTCTGGCAAGTCAAATTGTCCCCTACGGGACGCCTTCCAAGGAAGGCATTTTTGGCAAAGCCGTATTTTGACTCGCAGTGTCGATGTAACTGGTAATCGACAAGGCAACTGTAACACAGCGCGGAAGGGCTGGTCGACATGAATTTAAGAAACTACTCTGGCGACTACAATATCGGCCTCGACATGGGAACCGGCTCCGTTGGTTGGGCGGTGACCGATGCCCAGGGCAAGCTTCTGCATTTTAAGAAACAGCCGACGTGGGGCAGTCGTTTGTTCGATAGCGCGCAGCCGGCGTCCGAGGCGCGCGTTCATCGTGGGCAGCGTCGCCGTTACGTGCGCCGTCGTTGGCGCCTCGACTTGTTGCAAAAGCTGTTCGAGCCTGCGATGAGCGAGGTCGATCCGGGCTTTTTCATGCGACTTAACCAGTCGCGGACCATTGAGGGCGATCCGATCTTTACCAAGGACTTCACGAAGGCCGATTACTACGATCGCTTCCCGACCATCTATCATCTGCGCACTTACCTTATGGACACCGATGAGCAGGCCGATCTTCGATTGGTGTATCTCGCAATCCATAACATCGTTAAGCATCGCGGTAACTTCTTGCGCCAGGGGGAGAAGCTGACGGCAAAGACGGCAAAGACATCCGATGCCCTTAAGAATCTCAATGGCGCTCTGAAGGCATGGTGTGAATCGAGAGAATATGAGTTCGCGAAGCTTGATGAACTTTCTGTAGCGAAGATCTTGGCTGATGAGCGATCTTCTCGTTCGCAAAAGGCAAAAGACATTCAGGCGCTTGTAAAAGTGGATACTGCGGATGCGGCTGCGAACAAAAAGCTGGCGAAGGGTTTGTCGAGCGCTGTCGTCGGTCTCCAATGCGAGTTCAAAGATGTGTTTGGCGAGTTTGAGTGCGAGGCAACTAAGCTCGCGCTTTCGGATGACGAGAAGTTAGAAGCGCTGCAGGCCGCATGTCCTGATGACTGCGTGGAGCTTCTTGAGTCCGTTTGCGGTGTTTACTCTGCTTACGTGCTGCAGGGGCTCTTGTCCTATGCTGAGGGCCAGACAATCTCGGTCAACATGATCGAAAAATACAATTGTTACGCGAATGATCTTGATCGACTCAAGACTTTGGTCCACGAATATGCTCCCGGCTCATATGAGTCTTTCTTCCGCGGCGCAACCTATCACGATTCGAACAGCGATGACCCCTCGCGCGACTACGATGCCTCTAAGGCACAGGGTTACACCGCATATGACCTGCATAAACTGTCCTATGATGACTTTGCTAAATCCGTAAAGAAGCTCTTTGCGGGAACGGGTGCGGAGACGGATGAGCGCTATATCGCCATGATGGACGCATTCGACAAACAGCGCTTTTTGCGTCGCCTTAAGACGAGTGATAACGGTGCCATCTACTATCAGCTGCATCTTGAGGAGCTGCAGGCCATTCTCAAAAACCAGGGCCGCTTCTATCCGTTCCTTAAGGACGAGGCTGCAAAGATCGAGAGTCTGGTTACGTTCCGTATCCCGTACTATGTGGGACCGCTGACGCCTAAAAATGCTGCCCAGGACAAACACGGCAACCATCGATTCCAATGGTCCGAGCGTAAGCCCGGCATGGAAGATGCGACGATTACGCCTTGGAACTGGGATACCGTAATCGATAAGAACAAGAGCGCCGAGAACTTTATCATGCGCATGACGGGCGATTGCACGTATCTTGCTGGTGAAAAGGTGCTTCCCAAGCAGTCTCTGCTCTATGAGGAGTTCTGCGTTCTGAATGAACTCAATGGTGTTCGCTGGTCCGAAGATGGTGACGATTGGCAGCGCCTGGATGCCGCGCAGCGCGAAGGCATTGTCCATGAGCTTTTCCATAAAAAACGTCGCGTTACCTACAAGATGATTGCCGACTGGCTGGTAAAAGAGGGCGACGCGACAAATCCGGTTGTCCGCGGTGGCCAGGGTGAGAGCGGTCTTGAATCAAAGATGGGCTCGTACATCTTCTTTGCCAAGGACATCTTTGGCGTGGACGAGTTGAGCCGCGCCGAGTATCCGGTTATCGAAAAGATCATTCTTTGGAACACGTTGTTCGAGGACCGCTCGATCCTTAAGGAAAAACTGCAGGATGAGTTTGGCCCCAGTGGCAACGGAATGCTCGATGCCGAGCAGATTAAAAAGATCTGCAAAAAGCGCCTGACTGGTTGGGGACGTTTGTCAGAGAAGTTCCTGACGGGTATTAGGATTGATACGCAAGCCGGTCGCTCTATGAGCATCATGGACGTGCTGCGAGAGGGAAACCCCAGCTCCGAGCGTCGCCTGGGCGAGACCATGGTGATGATGGAGATTCTCCACGACAACACACTGGGCTTCCAGGAAAAAGTGGATGAGCACAATCGCAAATACTATGCCGAACATGAGAAGACTCTAGGCGTAAATGAGCTTCCCGGATCTCCGGCGATTCGTCGCAGCCTGAATCAAGCGATTCGCATTGTTGACGAAATCGCAAGGATTGCGGGGCACGCGCCGGCTAACGTTTTTGTTGAGGTGACTCGCGACGAGGACGAAAAGAAAAAGGGCAAGCGGACTACGAAGCGCTGGGACGCCATCGAGGACGCTCTCAAGGCGTTTAAGGCCGAGGGCGGCAACCTGGCTGTTATGGACGATTTTAAAGAGCTCAAGGCAGCCAATGTAGACCTTGACGAGCGCCTGACCCTCTATTTGATGCAGAACGGAAAATGCCTGTATTCCGGCCGCGCTATCGATCTCAATAAACTTATGGCGGGCTCGGGCGAGTATGAGGTCGACCATATCATTCCGCGTGCCTACATTAAGGACGACAGTCTCGAAAACAAGGCGCTGGTGTATCGCGAGGAAAATCAGCACAAGACCGACCAGCTTTTGATTGATAAGAGCATTCGCTGGAAGATGGGCGAGACGTGGAAACAGCTGCATCAGGCGAAGCTCATTGGCGATAAAAAGTATCGCAACCTGCTGCGTTCTTCCATAAACGAGAACGCTATGAAGGGCTTTGTCGCGCGTCAGCTCGTGGAGACGAGCCAGATGGTTAAGATGGCGCAGGCGTTGCTTGAGGCACGTTATGCCGATGAGGGGACGAAGATCGTTCCCGTTAAGGCGAGCGTGTCGCACAACCTTCGTGAGGCGGCCGGCTTGGTCAAATGCCGCGAAGCCAACGATTTTCATCATGCGCACGATGCCTATCTGGCATGCCGCTTGGGGCTGTTTATTCAGATGCGCCACCCCGGAATGTATGAGAACCCCATTGGCTACTCGCATGTGATTAAGAAATACGTGCGCGAGCAGTCCGAGCTGTTTAAGAAAACCCATCGCATGCCTGGATCTGCCGGATTTGTCGTCAATAGTTTTATGACTGCGGGTTTTGACCCCGAGACGGGCGAGGTCTTTGACGATGCCTGGACCGAGGACGACGAAGTCAAACGTTATAGGGGAAAGTATCTTCCGGACGGTTGGAACGCGGCGGCAGAGGTCGAGGGCATTCGTCGTGCGCTCAACTACCGCCAGTGCTACATCTCGAGGATGCCGCAGGAGGATACGGGCGCGTTCTGGAAGGCAACGATTTACTCGCCGCGTGATCCCAAGATGGGCGCAAAGCTTGAGTTGTCGACCAAACAGGGGCTCGACGCCAAACAATACGGCGGTTTTTCGAGCCAGCAGTTTGCGTATTTCTTTATCTATGAGGCCAAAAAGAAGGGAAAGCCGGTATTCCGGTTCTCTCAGGTTCCCGTGTGGCTTGCGGCGCGCATCGAGGGAGACTCGGCAGCGCTTGGTGAGTATGCGAGGGGACTTGCGGAGAAGGAGGGCCTGGAGTACGTCGGTATCACGAGGTCGAAGATCTACAAGAAACAGCTGATTGAGGTGGATGGAGACCGTTTGATTATTACTGGCGCAAAGGAGGTCAGATCGGGTTCTCAACTGGCGTTTTCGCAGGATGAGATGCTGCTGTTAAATATGTCGAAAACGGATGAAAAGCCAAGCATTCTTCCTTTGCTTGAGGGGTTGGTGAACAAGATTGGTTACGCTGCTGATGCAACTTGTGGAAAGTTGTCCAGGCAGCTTAAGCTCTCTCGGCTGTCTTCCGTGTCGGTGCTCGATGAATCGCAGCAGCGTGAGCTTACGTTTGGCCTAATTCGTATCGAAAACGGTACGGATCGAGTTGTAGACCTCTCTGGAATTGGCGGGCCTGCAAAGGCGGGCGCTATGGTGACGGACATATCAAAACTAATCAACGACCCAGCAATTCCATTCTTTATCGTTGACCAGTCTGTAACGGGCATGTTCGAGAGAAGGACCCGTGTCGGGCTTTAGGAATATCGTCATTTCCAGCCCTTGCAAACTGCAATACAAGGGCGGCTACATGGTTGTCCGTCGCGAGGACGACACGGCGAAGGTCCACCTTTCGGAGATTTCGTCGGTCGTCCTCCAGACCAACCAGGTGTTCATAAGCGCTTATCTGCTCTCGGAGCTTGCCAAGGCAAAGGTCGCGTTTGTCGTTTCTGACGAGAAGTGCGACCCTATTGGGCAATATTTACCACTATACGGAGCACATAACACCAGCAAGCGTATTGCGGAGCAGCTTGAGTGGGGCGAGCCGATCAAAAAGCGCGTATGGCAACGAATCGTGCGCGACAAAATCAAGCATCAGTCTGATGTGCTCCACGCCCGTGCGCGTGAGGAGCAGGGCGAGACGCTCAAGAGCATTGTTGCCGAGGTGCGATCGGGTGATACGACGAATCGCGAAGGACATGCAGCCCGGCTGTATTTCAGCTCTCTGTTTGGTTCGCCCTTCTCGAGGGATGATGACATACCCTTGAACGCTGCTCTCAATTACGGGTATGCGATTTTGCTGTCGAGTGTCAATCGTGAGATTGCGGCGCGCGGATACCTTACGCAAGTGGGGATTTGTCACAGAAATGAGTTTAACCAGTTCAACTTGAGCTGTGATTTTATGGAACCGTTTAGGCCCCTTGTGGACCGTATTGTGTTCGATAACTTTGACGGTGAGTTCTCTAAGGAGACAAAGCTGCTTTTGGTCGACATGCTTAATCAGGGGATCGCATATCGAGGCGGCACGTATCGCGTGGGCTCCGTAATTTCTCTGTATGTTGCCGACTGCCTCAAGGCTCTTGACCGGAAGCTGTCGGTAGATGAGATCGAGTCGTTTGAGGTCGTATGAGTGCCGGGGAAAGGATCAGATATATGAGGCTTGTTGTCTTCTTTGATTTGCCCGTCGATACTCCTGCGCAGAGAAAAGACTACCGGGTGTTCCGCAAGTTTCTTCTTAAAGATGGCTATCTTATGCTCCAGGAATCCGTGTATGCAAAGCTTGTTGTTAATGATGGGGCGGCGGGAAGCGCAGTGCAAAGACTCAGGAAGCATCGCCCGCCAGCTGGCCTTGTACAGGTTTTGCGCGTGACCGAATCTCAGTTTTCGACCATGGAGTACATTACGGGTAACCGCGAGGCTCATGAGGAGATAGACACGATGGAGGAGCTCCTGGTTTTATGAGGCTCGTGTTTTCGGGACTTGAGAACTCGCTGGAGCTAACAGCAGGGGAGACATCGGTTTTGCAAGTCGAGAACTCGGCTCTATTCGCACGGATTGCAGCTTCTTTGCAAAACGGATTGGGGCGCCAGGCGTTGGAGCCTTATTCCCTTTGGAAAGACGATGAGGAGATCAAGCCCGGCAGCGCTCTAATGGTGGTGCCTGATGCGCTGAATCTTCCATGGGATGACCGTTCGTTTGTGACCGCAGTCACCAAGAAGGTAGAGCGCGAGTTCCTCGAAGACGAAGATTTGCGTATGCAAGTGGAAGAGGCTGAACGAGCAATAAAACTGCGTTTGGGTGGATTGAATCTTGGTTTTAATGCCGACTTGGGGTTTGGTTTAGAATGGGATCTGAAGCGCTACCTCAAGTTTTTAGGGTTTGGTGCAGCGCCTCAAGAAGATAAATCGTTCCTTGATAATCTGCTGAATTTTCTTTCATTTGCTCTTGACGCTGGCTGCAGAAAGACAATCGTATTTGTTAATCTCAAAACTTTTTTGACGGAAAATGAGCTGCAAACGCTCTATGACCACGTGTTTTTCCTTAAGTTGAGCCTGTTGCTCCTGGAGAATAAAAAAGATACCATGTCTTACGGACACGAACATAAACTAACGGTTGACCTGCAGTTTTTAGAGCATTGAAAGAACCGACCGGTTAGATTGAACGTCCCGTCGCAGTAGGGAATTTGCTCCAATGGTTTTGGAGCAGTGTCGATCTAACTGGTAATCAAACGACATCGCTTCCATATTCGCGAGGCTCGTGTTTTGGAGCAGTGTCGATCTAACTGGTAATCAAACTGCTCTCGACTACTTGCCCCATGAGTCGCTGTTTTGGAGCAGTGTCGATCTAACTGGTAATCAAACTAAGACATCGCTGCCATATTCGCGAGGCTCGTTTTGGAGCAGTGTCGATCTAACTGGTAATCAAACGACCTCGAGACATATGCACAGGTATACTCGTTTTGGAGCAGTGTCGATCTAACTGGTAATCAAACCGCCAGCGCGATACTGCCTAGGTACGCAATGTTTTGGAGCAGTGTCGATCTAACTGGTAATCAAACGCACGCTCCTGGTCCTCCCCACGGGGTGCGTTTTGGAGCAGTGTCGATCTAACTGGTAATCAAACTCCCAGCGGGAGATAATCACGTCGCAATAGGTTTTGGAGCAGTGTCGATCTAACTGGTAATCAAACCAGACCTCGAGACATATGCACAGGTATACTGTTTTGGAGCAGTGTCGATCTAACTGGTAATCAAACGTTCAAAGCAGATTGTAAAGAGTGCGACGTGTTTTGGAGCAGTGTCGATCTAACTGGTAATCAAACAATTCCGCTGATCGCACCGGCAAGGCCATTGTTTTGGAGCAGTGTCGATCTAACTGGTAATCAAACCGAGAGCATACTTACCGACGTTATCGAGCTGTTTTGGAGCAGTGTCGATCTAACTGGTAATCAAACGAGATTAGGTGAGCATAGGCGCGGGGTGTGTTTTGGAGCAGTGTCGATCTAACTGGTAATCAAACTCCGCTCGCCCTGTATGTTTGGAGTGACCAGTTTTGGAGCAGTGTCGATCTAACTGGTAATCAAACTCCGCCCGCCCTGTCCGTTTGGAGTAACCAGTTTTGGAGCAGTGTCGATCTAACTGGTAATCAAACCTCTCGATTATAGGTTAGGAGCCTAAGTATGTTTTGGAGCAGTGTCGATCTAACTGGTAATCAAACACTTTTTAAAAAATTTTTTCCAAACAAGAGTTTTGGAGCAGTGTCGATCTAACTGGTAATCAAACATAGAACTGACTAACAAAGCCACTGACTATGTTTTGGAGCAGTGTCGATCTAACTGGTAATCAAACACGTCCGGTGCCATATCTCTTTCCTGTGGGTTTTGGAGCAGTGTCGATCTAACTGGTAATCAAACCAGATTCGTATCTGATACTGTGGCAACTACGTTTTGGAGCAGTGTCGATCTAACTGGTAATCAAACAAGAGTGGGCTACTTTAGCTCATAAGCACTAGTTTTGGAGCAGTGTCGATCTAACTGGTAATCAAACCGTATGACAGACAGAAAGAGCTTTGATCTAGTTTTGGAGCAGTGTCGATCTAACTGGTAATCAAACTAATGCCTCGCCGATATAGGCGGAATAATGTTTTGGAGCAGTGTCGATCTAACTGGTAATCAAACCAATTTATTCTAACCAAGAAAGGACCGGTCGTTTTGGAGCAGTGTCGATCTAACTGGTAATCAAACCCGAACATGTTCGGGTTAAACCGAAAAAGGTTTTGGAGCAGTGTCGATCTAACTGGTAATCAAACCGATTTCCCTGACGTGTTCGAGCGTCGTGGTTTTGGAGCAGTGTCGATCTAACTGGTAATCAAACTGACTGATGCCTTGGCGGTCTCACTGGCTTGTTTTGGAGCAGTGTCGATCTAACTGGTAATCAAACATGATACTGAGCAACACGTCCTTGACTTGCGTTTTGGAGCAGTGTCGATCTAACTGGTAATCAAACTTGGATTAGCTGATTCCATTATAGCTAGTGGTTTTGGAGCAGTGTCGATCTAACTGGTAATCAAACCTACCTTGTAGGTATGAGCCTTGATCCACTGTTTTGGAGCAGTGTCGATCTAACTGGTAATCAAACGAGTGATAGACTAGTAACCAACGGGGAGAGGTTTTGGAGCAGTGTCGATCTAACTGGTAATCAAACTTTATCCGCGCTTAATGGGCGCTCTTTCGGGTTTTGGAGCAGTGTCGATCTAACTGGTAATCAAACCCCAAGGTTGTTCAAATACTGTCAACCATTGTTTTGGAGCAGTGTCGATCTAACTGGTAATCAAACGCGCGCAGAGAAGCGCGGCAACCAAACACCGTTTTGGAGCAGTGTCGATCTAACTGGTAATCAAACCAGGCCTCGGCACCGAAAACATCACGGTGAGTTTTGGAGCAGTGTCGATCTAACTGGTAATCAAACCTCGTCGATTTCGTATACGACCTCCTCGCGGTTTTGGAGCAGTGTCGATCTAACTGGTAATCAAACAAAGTAATGCTTTGGAAGGACAACAAATAGTTTTGGAGCAGTGTCGATCTAACTGGTAATCAAACTCTTCGATTAGCTCAGTCATTGCAAGGGATGTTTTGGAGCAGTGTCGATCTAACTGGTAATCAAACTAATCGCATATCGGCTACAATGTTTCACGGTTTTGGAGCAGTGTCGATCTAACTGGTAATCAAACGGGAAGGCGGCGTTACGATGAGGACGAAGGGTTTTGGAGCAGTGTCGATCTAACTGGTAATCAAACCACCAGTCTTGAGGTCGTACACGCCGTTGGGTTTTGGAGCAGTGTCGATCTAACTGGTAATCAAACGGGCGATCTGGTCGCAGCCTGGAACTACTGTTTTGGAGCAGTGTCGATCTAACTGGTAATCAAACCGCTTCAAGCACGCGCCAGCCGACGCAATCGTTTTGGAGCAGTGTCGATCTAACTGGTAATCAAACGAGCGCCAGTACCTGTGTTCGGCTATCTTTGTTTTGGAGCAGTGTCGATCTAACTGGTAATCAAACGAGTTAGGGATGCCGCAGGTGCGGACGGCCGTTTTGGCGCAGTGTCGATCTAACTGGTAATCAAACGCTAAACCCCCCTTTAGCGAAGCCGAAACCGTTTTGGAGCAGTGTCGATCTAACTGGTAATCAAACGCACGCGCTTCGGCAAGGACTCCAAGAAGTGTTTTGGAGTAGTGTCGATCTAACTGGTAATCAAACACCCAATTCGACCCATCAGCCATTCGCATGTTTTGGAGCAGTGTCGATCTAACTGGTGATCAAACTTGGCCTTGAATGCGTCCAACTACTTCTTGTGGTCGTCCGCCTTGCCCGCAGCCTCCTTGAACTCGTCACTCTGCGTCGTGAGCGCGTTTGCACTCTCGGCATGCTCCTCGGATCTGGTCAATCTTCTCCTCCTCGATGCCCATTGCCTTGAGCATCCTGCGTGTGAGTGTCAACTTCTTTCTCCCGTTCTTCGGAGTGGATGACGCGCTGTCGCCCCTTGCCTCGGGACCGGCGCGCGCCGCGTTCCCTCGCGGCGCGGACATTGTCGGCACGGAGTAACGCGGGCGTCAGCCGCCGAGATGCTTCTGCATGATGGCGCGGTATGTCGGTGCGTGGTCCTTTGCCGCCGGCTTGAGGTAGGGCTGCGGCTTCTGGTGCCTCGTTCCCAGTTCGACATATGGCGCGTACTCGACGTTCGTGCCGATGACGGCGCACTTGCCGCCTCCGTCGACGATGTGGGTGGTGGAGTTGCGCAGGCGGCCCGTGTCGACCGGGCAGGCGCGCTTGGCGTAGCCCTCGGCGACGAGGCCGATCTCCTCAAGCGCCGTGGCGAGCGCCTGGTCTATGGCCTCCGCGATGGCCTCGCGGTTGTCCTCGCGCACCTCGACGAGCCCGGAGATGTCGGAAGCGGTCAGGCCCTTGGCGCTGCCGCGCGTGAAGCCCTTGGCGCCCATGCCCTCCGTTACGGCGCCGTTTCGGTCAGTCCACGTGTCGTTCTTGGAGCTCCACTTCTCATTGCCGACCTTTCGCGGCGCGTCCATCAGCCCAGCACCTCCATGCCGTAGCCCACGCGGCCGGACACGTCGACCTCGCACGCCTCGACGGCCCGCGCCGGCACGCCGGGGCTGCCCAGGGTGCAGCCGTCGCCCGGTCCCACCTCGTCGCCTCGCACGGTGCAGATAAGCACGTCGGGCTGGGTGAAGCCGAAGCCGAGCCTGATGGCGCAGTCGGAGCATCTCTTGCATTCGGTTATGGGGTTCATGGGGTCCTCCCTCGTTCGGGAGGATGGTCACGCCGCGGTCACGCGGCATGAAAAAGCCCCGCCGTGGCGGGGCCTCACAGTCAGACGAACGGGGCTATGTCCTTTGCCTCCTTGAGGAACTTCCTCACCTTGGCCATGAAGGAGTTGTCGGTCAGGTACTCGATGCCGCGGGGCGTGATGCAGGCGCCGTCGAGGCCGTAGACGCGGTCGAACGTGTTGTCGACCTCGACCCTAATCGCTCCCGAGATGAATCCGTAGTCGAGCAGGCTGCACAGGATGTAGTGCCAGTACCGCTCGTTCGCGCCTGCGGCGAGGGCGATCTCGTCGAGCCTCTTGGGGTCGACGTCCTCCCCGCCCTTCAGGCACGTATAGAGGTACAGGAGGATGCGGTAGACGATCACGTGGTAGTCGTTCTTAGCCATTGACGCTCCTGACGCCGTGTTCGAGTTCCCAGTCGATGTCGCGTTTCCATGCCTCTTCCCACGTTTTCGGCGGGTTTTCTCGCTCGTCCTCGAGAAGGGCCTCGAGAGCTTCATCAGAAATACCCGCCAACTTAACGGACACGGGCCGGTCGTCGACGCCGAAGGAGCTGTAGTCTATAGCTTTTCCCATTTGATGCCATGGCTCCTTTCGTAGGCCCTCATCACTTCGATGATCGCGTCGTATTCATCAAGCCCCATTTTAACCTTCTCGGAAACCTTCTTGTCGAATGACTTGCCGAGAAATGGCACTTCTCCCACCTTGTAGTAGTAGACCTCTCCGTTGTGCAGGGCGACCAGCCCGCAGCCGTATCCGTTGTATCCCGCTGACGCGAAATCGCTCCCGGTTGGCGGTATGTTCGTCGGATGGTTGTGTACAGATATGAGATCACCGCGGGGGTGGCTGGAAATCGCCCTCTCGACTTCGGCGTTTCTCGCCGTCTCGAACGGCGCTGTGCCGGAGGTGCTCCTCGCGACAACCTTCCCGCTCGACCTGGAGACCAGCACGAGGTCTTCGAGCTCGCTGCCCGAGCGATGGGTCAGCATGGCGACAGCGGACTCATGTAGCGACTTGACGGCATCCCTCGGCATATCAAGCTTCGAGAACTTCGCGGCATAGCCGTCCGACTTCACGATGTCCATGTCGACCTTCGAGCCACGGGCCGAATGCCGCTTCGAGGTGATACCCCTCTCCGTCGCCAGCGCCGTGTCCAGTACCTTCTGCTGGTCGCCGGCGCTCATCTTGCGGAACGAGCCAGGTGGGATGCCGCGCTCTCTGTTTTGGAGCAGTGTCGAGCCAGCTGGAAATCCGGCCCTGCTGCGCGTCACCATAGCGACCTACAGGCCGGGGCCCCGCCGACGAGGTCGCGCGCTACCAGGCGAAGAAGCTCGCGAAGGGCGGCGACGCGGCGTTCGCCAGGGCGTGCGGCGAGTACGCCCGTAACGACGCGCTCCGAAGCCTGAATGAGACGATCATCTCCAACGTGGGCCGCGACAGCGGCAAGGGCGTGCGCTTCGCGCGCGTGCCGACGGGCTTTGAGACCTGCACCTTCTGCATCATGCTCGCGAGCCGCGGCGCGGTCTACCACACGCGCAAGTCCGCCGGCGAGTTCAAGCACTTCCACCGGCACTGCGACTGCAAGGTGGTCCCCGGCTTCGAGGACGACCCGGACGCGGAGCTCGTGGAGGGCGTGAACCCGGAGGAGCTGCGCGACCTGTACGTTCGGTTCAAGGAAATAGACGACTGCGGTCTGCCGAGGATTCAGGAGGATGCACTCAAGCATGCATGCCTCGATCGGTTCGCTGCCCAGTCCGGCAGACAGCGGATACCTTCGTCTGAGCTTTCCGAGATATTCGAGGCGGCAAGAAGAGACGCTTGGAATAGGTTTGCGAGGGAGAAAACCGAACAGAACTACGAAGCGACTTTCGGGGAGTTTGTGCGGCTCCTTGGTGGGCAGTACGGGGCGACATGGGAATGCGGCTCGATTAGGAATATCGGGGGGACGGCTGTATATGCCAACCCAAATGGCGATGAGCTCTGGGTCGCAGCCAAGATTTCGCCCTATGAGCGCTTCATAAAGTTTCTTCCGTCAGATCAGGATGTCGTCCCTGATATCCAGACATCGTTGGGTTATGCCGAAATTAAATGTCCAACTTCGGCTAAAAAATCTCCGCAAGGCTTCGCCACGCAAAGGCTCAGCTTGAGGCGGTGGGCTCCGGGGAGAAGGTGACTTATCTTGGATTGCAAAAGGTCAATGATGTTGACCGTGCCCGCGCAATCGCCGCGGACATGCAGTCGGGAGGGACGGCCGTGAACGTCTGGTGCATTCTGCCTGACGGCCAAGTCGCACGTCCATAGAAAAAGCGCCCGCGGCCTCGGTTCCTCACCCAGGTCTAGGCGCTCTTTTTAAGATTATTCTACCACATCGACCGCGGATTAAACTGCGGGCCACATCTTACCGGGGCGTGGCGGAATGGCAGACGCGCGTGCCTCAGGAGCACGTGGACATCGCCCGTGCGGGTTCGAGTCCCGCCGCCCCGGCCAAAACGTTGAAGCAGGCCATCCGCACGGGTGGCCTTTTTCATGCCTAAAAGCGCCCCGCACGGGGCAAGACGATGCCCCGCACGGGGCGGAAATGGAGGGAGTGTGGCCCAGGAGACCACGCCCACCGAGACCAAGCCGACCGAACCTGCACAGGGCGGAGGCGCCGGTCAGGAGCCCGACTACAAGGCGCTCTACGAGAACGCGCTGAAGGAGTCGCGCAAAGACTCTCGCAGCCTCACGCAACATCGACCTCTCCGCGATGCCTTCTGGCTTGTTTCTGCTGCCGCCGCGCCCTAAAACAGGCAGCTCTCAATCAGATCCTTCCCTCGTAGAGTGTCGATCCACTCCCGTGGAATTGCCTCGATACCGTAGGCCGTGCCGGCGAGGGCGCCTGCGACGGCTGCAGTGGTGTCGGTGTCGTCGCCCAGGTTGACGGCGGCAAGCACGCAGTCTTCGTAGCTGCTGGTGTTGACGAAGCACCAGGTGGCTGCCTTAAGCGTGTCGCGCACGAAGCCGCCGGATCTGATTTCGTGCTCGGGTACATCTTTCAGACAGAGTGCCCATTCGGGGAGCGCGCCGTCCATCGCGGACCTCAACAGCTCGATGAACGTGACGCATGACTCGGTCGACGTTCTGTGAGCGTGCGTTATCGCGGAGATCTCACGGATCTCTTCGTCCGTCGCGTCGACAAACGCCAGGGGAGCGATGCGCATGAGCGATCCGTTGCCGTTGTCGCGCTCGCCGGAGCCTCCTTTGCCGGTGCGCAGGGCTCGAGCGGTCGTGCCGCCGTAATCGAAAACGCCGTCAATCGTATACTCGCCACGGGCAATCCAGCCTACGAACTTGTCGCGCATGTCTGCGGTGTCGATATGCTCGAGCTCCCTAATCGAGTCACAGGTAGCAAGCGTCATAGATGTGTCGTCGCTCCAGGTGCCGGCGGGTTGCCCATGCGTGCCATAGCCAATCATGTCGGTGCATTTGAACGTGCCGCGAGGCATAAACTCGTAGGGAACGCCCAGTGCGTCGCCAACGGCAAGTCCGTAGATGCAGTCGCGCAGTGTTGTTTTCGGTCTGTCTGTCATGGAAAACTCCTCTTGCACTTCGGATTGGAGATGCGCGGCGATCAGCGGCAATATGTCCAGCTCGATTCGCGATGCAGTGCGTCGCGAATCGAGAGAACACAATGGTCAATATGTCAAAATGGTATGCATAGACGTCTCTTTACACGGCAACAGGCATTTCTTTTGGGCGTCCTGCCTTTGGTGCATCGGCGAGTCGTGCCTCGATGGAAGCTTTGGACACCATGCGCTTGGTGCCATCCTTCCATGAATCCAACAGTCCTGCATTTATCAGTTGCGATACCCGTGCTGAGCTAACACCGAGCATACGAGCGGCATCCGCTGCGGTGACGGTGGGGATGTCGCCGAGTTCGCGACTGACGGCCACGGCAATAATCTTGCCACCGTGCTGCGGCTCGTGGCCAAAGTCCGGCGCAGGCAGGTCGACGCCGCCCATTAGGTGGTCATCGACCATGCATGCGAGAAAATCAGCGGCGCTTTCGACAGCGTCGTTTAGGCCGGATCCGAACGTTCCGCTTCCGCCCAGCGAGCCACATGGCACGGCATCGACCATGCCGTCCGAATCAAAGAACTCGGATTCCCATACGTAAACCATGTAAGACCTCCTCCGATGCCGGCGATTTGAGGAACATCCTAAGAGCTCACCAAGCGCATCAAACACCTTTATTGATTCTAGTTTGAAGCCTCGTGCGGACACGATTTTGGTGCTCCGCGCACGACCGCGAAAAGGGTTTGCGGTGACTAAAATGTGGCCATAGAGGCAGTTTTAGCGAACCCCGCGGGAGCGACACGCATGGATAACAACACTTTGCTGTTCCAGGACAAAGGTTCGGGTAGGTTTAAAGACGTTAAGATCTACCCCAACCGTATTGAGGTGCTCAAGAAGGGCACTTTCGGCGGCAAGCACACCGAGATTGTCTATCTTAAGGACATTACGGGCGTCAATAGAATCAAAGGCCGCGATGTTTTCCTACGTAACAGGCTGTTGACTGCTTGTGTCTTTAGCCTGAGCAGCCGCTCCCAGGCCCAGGAATTTGTGAACGCGCTGAACATGGTGATGTAGCATATGGCGGCGTTCGGGCCACGGTAAAAATCGGGGGCGCAGAACGGTATCCTGCGCCCCCGATTGAGTCGATGTGTCCAAACGGTCGGCTTGCCTATTCGCTAGCGCCTTCGCTGTCTTCGCGGTCGTTGACAAGCATTGCTGCGCCGGCGACCGTTGTAGCTATGGCGGCGGCAGCGAGCCCGGCGGCAATGCCAGAGCCGTCGCCCGTGTCGGCGAGCTTTCCGCCCGAGCCCTTGCCCTTGTTGCCCTTACCGTTCTTGTTCGCGCTGCCCGCGTTGGCGCCGGCGCCGCCTGCACTGTCCGAGGCCGCTACGGTAAAGCTTGCGGCTCCGTCGCTGGCGAGCGTGTAGTTCTGCGCCGCGTCGCCCAACAGGTCTTTTTTCGCACGCACCCAGTACGTTCCCGCGGCAAATGCCTCACCCTCGGCCATCGCCGTTCCCGGAGCGCCGTTTGCATCGTGCATAAACTCGAGTTGGGCGGTGCAGGCATCGTTTTCGAGCTTGCCCTCGAGTGACGCCGTAATCTTGGCGCGCACGTCCTCGCCGGCCTTAAGGCCCTCGAGCCCCTTAAAATGGGGTGTCAACGCGCGCGGATCGATATCGATGGGCACGGAGCCCCGCAGCGCCGTAACGGTCTCGTTGCCCAAGGCGTCGACATCCACATATACGATTTCAAACACATGGCCCGAAGCCGCCACGTTGAGTACGTTGCTGCTGTCGACGAGGCGGAAATAGCCCTTGCCAACGGTCTTGCCATCCTGGAGCGAGGCATCGCTCGGCGAGTCGCCGTACGTCATGCGCATGCGGGTCGGGAGGTGGTACGAAGCCGTCTGCTTGTGCTCCGTATTGTAATTGCGCTGATAGATGCTCCGGGCCAGCGCCGCATCAACAAAGTCGGATGCGATGATGCCAATGTGCTTGAGGTAATCTGGCTCTGTTTCCTCGGTGCCGTCGGGATTGATGTACGGGCTCTTGTACAGATGCTCGTTGACCACTCGCGCTGCGGTAAAAGGGTTGTTTTGCGTGCAGCTGGTGTAGTTGATAGACCAGCAGCGCTCCGTTGCCTGCATCGTTGTTTCATCCGCGGCAGTGATATCTACGGTGTTGCGCTTGAGTTCGGACGCTGCCTTCAGGGCGCTATCGACCCATGCTATCTTACTGGATCCCGTGCAGCTGTAATGGTCTTGGGCATATACCTTTGTGCAATAGGGCTCTATGTTGCCCGCATTGCCCGTAGCCTCAAAGCCTTGCGCGTCTTTGACGAGACACATAGAGGAGCTGTCTGAGTGTGCTGCGATTTTGTCGTCCCATTCGGTGAGGTCGAGACCCCACGTGCGGCCGTTTGCGCTGCTGCCGGCGAGTCCAAATCGACGCAGCAGGACGATCTTTCCGCGCGCCTCGCCCAGTGTGGGAACGTGGCTCGACGTGTAGAACAGATTGGGATTATCGTCCATAACCTTGGCGAAAGCCGTCGTAGCACTTTCGTCGGTGGCTTCGTTGTTGCCTCGTGACACAAGCATGATGAGCGCTTCTGACGAGTGTTCGTTCAAAAATGTTTTGAAGTAACCGATGACATCGGAGAGCTGCATATAGTGCCCGTCTTTTTTGAACAGGTAGCCTCTTCCATGGACGATTCCGGGGTCGTCGTGCTCGTTGTTCCCTCCAAGTCGGATATCAAAATAGCGAATGCCTTCGAGCAACTGCGTGGGTATGTAATCCTGCTGGCACTTTACAAGCGAGGTTTGGGGCTCGGTGTCGTTGTCGACGCTGCAGGTACTCGAATCGTGAGTTCCCGGGATGCTCAGCTCGTCGAGGTACTTGTTGTCGTCGACGTGGCTCATCCAACATGGTCCGTCGATGTAGCTGCTATACGTGGTCCAGTCGATGCTGCTAACTGTGGCATTGGTCTCGCCCATGTCGTAACCGACAAGTTCGAGTTCCCACGGAATGCTCGTCCTCTTGTGGCAGATCTTGTTGTCGTCTTGGTCTTTGCCGTCCTTTTCTATGGCCAGGTAATTAAAGTCTTTGTCCTCGTTTGTGCGGTCTCGGATGATGTAGGTTCCGTCTTGCTGGCGGTCGAACGCAAAAGAGCGGCTGGGCTTGTCGTCATGCTCGCCACTCCATACGTGGATGACCTTTCCATCTTCGTCCGAGTCGCCATCGACCGACCAAATGCTGTAGCCCGTCTTCTTGTGCTCTTCGAAATTGAGCAGGGTGCGGATGGCATACCATTTTGTATTATCTGTATCGGTCGCTACGTGCTCAAGGATGAGCTTGCTGGACGTGCCGTCATTAAATAGGTGGCAGACGTTGCCGATGACGTTGCCGTCTTCGTTGACGCTCGCGGTGCGAAAATAGCCCGCGGGGCGAAGGCGAATGACGAACTTGTCGAGGCTGGCCGCTGGATCGGCCGTGCCGTCCGCAAAGGCTGTCCGCGGACTAATGCCCAGCATGGCGGTTTCGGGCAGGCTTGCCAGAGGCGACAACGCTGCAAGTCCAAGGCCCAGCGTAAACGCTCGGCGACTGATGGCGTGATGTTCGGTCATAAATCCTCCATTCGCAGGGTGCGGCTGCGCGCTCGTTGTGGTCACTATACTGCCCAGACGTTTAAAGAAGCCGGTTTAATTGTCTGCGCGGCGCAATAAATCGGCGGGCGGACGTGTGAACTGCACCCCAAAACTTGGACGGCTTAAATAAGAACTACGCCGCAAGGGGCTGGTTCCGGCATCCTCGCGTTCGTCGGCTACCGGCATAAGAAAGTTTTTCATGATCGTGTCTCCTCATCTGTAACCGTGCATGGATTATCTGCCTTTACTGTACGCGCGGGCGGCTCGCGCGGGTGGGCCATGTGTCCCATGCTTGCGGTGCCGACGCCTATCGTGTGTCATAGAAATCCGCGATGGCCAGGTTCGCTGACGCTCATGTGCTTATGGGCTAGACTTAGCACCATTACTTGATCGATACAGTTGGCCGGCGGTTGCCGCCCGACCGATCTATATGACTTGAAGGTGCGTGCGTATGAGCCAAGAGATGATGGATAAAACCTGTCGCGGATTTGCCGAGGCACTTGCCGCGCGCGAGCCGGTTCCCGGCGGCGGTAGCGCGAGCGCCTTTGTGGGCGCGCTGGGCGCCTCGCTTTGCGGGATGGTCGCGCGCTACGGGGCGACGAACCCTGCGCTTGCCGATCGAGCGGACGATTTGGCGCACGCGTTTGCCCGGGCGGATGAGTTGGCGCAGGAACTTGTGGACCTGGTCGCCGAGGACGTTCGTGCCTACGGGCAGGTGTCCGCGGCGTACGGTATTCCGCGTGACGATCCGGCTCGACCGGCTGCGATTCAGGATGCGCTGCACGTGGCGGCTATGCCACCGTATCGCATTATGGATGCCTGCGGGCGCGCGCTGGCGCTGCTCGAGGACATGGCGGACAAGGGGTCGCGCCAGCTGCTGTCCGACGTTGCCTGCGGCGCCGTGTTCTGCCGCGCCGCCATGCAGGGTGCGAGCCTGACGCTCTTTGCCAACACCACATCTATGAAAGACCGGGCGCGCGCCGAGGAACTCGAGGCGGCGTGCGATGATCTGTTGGATACGTGGCTGCCGCGCGCCGATGCGCTGGCGCGCCGCGCCGCCGACGCCGCTAGGAAGAGGGGATAGCCATGGCAGAGCTGCTCAAAGGCGCTCCCGTTGCCCGTGCCTTGACCGAGGAACTCGCTGCTCGCTGCGCCGTCCTGCGCGAACGCGGCGTTGTGCCGACGCTGGCCATCGTTCGTGTGGGCGAGCGCGAGGACGATCTATCGTACGAGCGCGGCGCCCTCAAGCGCTGTGAGAAGGCTGGCATTGAGGCTCGCCGCGTTTTGCTTCCCGCCGATGCTTCGCAGGATGAGCTGCTGGCGGCTATTAAGGACATCAATGCCGACCCCGCCGTTCATGGGTGCCTAGTGTTTCGCCCGCTGCCCGCTGGGCTTGACGAGGATGCGGTTGCCGCGGCACTCGATCCCGCCAAGGATGTCGACTCCATGACGCCGGCTTCGCTGCTTACCACGCTTTCGGGGCGAGGCGAGGGCTTTGCTCCTTGCACGGCCGAGGCCGTGTTGGCGTTGCTGGACCATTACGGCTTTGAGCTGGATGGGGCCAAAGTCGCGGTCGTCGGTCGGTCTCTGGTGATTGGCCGTCCCGTTGCCGCCATGTTTACGGCTCGCAATGCCACGGTGACGACGTGCCATACGCACACGCGCGACCTTGCTGCCGAGTGTCGTGCGGCTGATGTAGTGGTTGCGGCCGTTGGACGCGCGCGCACGATTGGCGCGGATGCGGTTCGCGAGGGCCAGACGATCATCGATGTGGGCATTAACTGGGACGAGGCCGCTGGCAAGCTGGTCGGGGACGTCGATTTTGATGCTGCGGAGCCGATCGTTGGCGCCATCACACCCGTGCCGGGCGGCGTGGGGGCTGTGACCACCGCGATTCTCGCCAAACACGTGATCGAAGCGGCCGAGCGCACATCGAAATAGGCTTTTGACCACGGGGGCTGCCGAGGCCGTGGTTTCGCCCTTTTTGCACCGAAGCGATACACTGTTGCCGTTTGATTTTTTCGCTCAAGGAGGATGCGCATGCCGTGCACAACGATTTTGGTCGGTAAGAACGCGAGCTATGACGGGTCGACGCTGGTTGCCCGCAACGAGGACTCGCCCAATGGGGTATTTGAGCCCAAGCGCATGCGCGTAGTGCATCCCGACGAGCAGCCGCGTGTCTACACGAGTGTCCTGAGCCACCTGACCGTTGAGCTGCCCGACAATCCCATGCGTTACACAAGCGTCCCCGACGTTGTCCCGGGTCATGGCATTTGGGCCGAGGCCGGTTTCAACGAGCTCAATGTTGGCATGTCCGCAACCGAGACGCTCACCACCAACGAGCGCGTCCGCGGCGCCGATCCGCTCGTGGACTGCGTGCCCGCCAAGGGTAACGAGGGCGAGGACGGCTATGTGCCGGCGCAGCCCGGCGGTTTGGGCGAGGAGGACATGGTGACCCTGGTGCTGCCATACGCCAAATCCGCCCGCGACGGCGTGCGCATTCTGGGCGACCTGCTCGAGCGCTACGGCACCTACGAGAACAACGGCATCGCTTTTAGTGACGTTGACGAGATCTGGTGGCTCGAGACCATCGGCGGCCACCACTGGATCGCCAAGCGCGTACCCGACGACGCCTATGTGACCATGCCCAACCAGCTGGGTATCGACAGCTTTGACTTGGACGACGCCGAGGGCGCGCAGGTCGACCACATGTGCTCGGCCGACCTGCGCTCCTGGATGGCCGAGTGGCATCTGGACCTGACGCTGGGCGTTAAGGGCGACGGTCCCGCCGCGGTCTTTAACCCGCGCGAGGCCTTTGGCTCGCATAGCGACAGCGACCACGTCTACAACACACCGCGCGCCTGGTACATGCAACGCTGCCTCAACCCCAGCGATGTGTGGGACGGTCCCGACGCCGACTACACGCCCGAGAGCGACGACATTCCCTGGAGTCGCGTGCCCGAGCGCAAGGTGACCCTCGAGGACATCAAGTACGTGCTTTCGAGCCACTACCAGGGCACGGAGTACGACTGCTACGGCAGCAAGGGTACGCCCGCCACGCGCGGCGCCTATCGTCCCATCGGCATCAACCGCAACAGCCAGCTCGCCGTGCTGCAGCTGCGCCCCTATGCGCAGCCGGCGTATCGCGCCGTGCAGTGGATGGCGTTTGGCTCTAACTCGTTTAACGCGCTTGTGCCGCTGTACGCCAATGTCGAGACCATGCCCGAGTACTATGCCGACACGCAGGCTCGCGTGACGTCCGAGAATTTCTATTGGGCGAATCGCCTGATTGGCGCCTTGGCCGATGTCCGCTTCCATGAGTGCGGTCGCGCGGTCGAGGATTATCAGGAGAAGGTCGGCGGCATGGGCCACAAGCAGATTCACGACGTCGACGCCGTTGTCGCCGTACTGCCCGAGGCCGAGGTGCCCGCCGAGCTCGCCCGCGCCAACGAGGCCTTTGCCGAGCTTGTGCGCGTGGAGACCGATGCCCTGTTGGGCAAGGTGCTCTACACCACGAGCTGTGCCATGAAGAATTCCTTCGCGATGAACGATAACGTAAGGTAAAGATAACCTTGCAACGAGCGAGCGGGGCAAACGCCGTCAAAGGCTTTGCCTCGCTCGATTTCTATCCCGGTGACAAACGATTTTGTGTCGTTTGCTCAATCTTGGGTACAAGTAGGCCAATGAAGTTGTTCACGATTGGAGCCAACCATGGTTATGAAATTCGATCAGCTTGTTAACGGTGCCATCAACGTGGGCTTCGGCGCCGCCGCCGTTGCCGTCGAGGGCGGCAAGAAGGTCCTCGACGACCTCAATGCCAAGGGCGAGCAGGTGCGCAAGGACGCCGGCACCCCCGATGTCGCCCGCAGCGTGTCCGACATGTTCGAGCAGGCCGGCGGCACCATCTCCGACCTGACCGAGCGCCTGGGCATGCAGGGCGAGACTGCGGCCCAGCGCGTGCTCGACGAGCTCATCCTCGCCCGCGTGCGCGTCATGACCGCCCCCGAGCGCACGGCCTTTTTGGCCCATGTGCGCGACATCGTCGATTCGGTCGAGGACAACGTGACCTCGGTGCCCGTCGAGTCCGTTGAGCCCGACGATGCAGAGGACGCCGAAGAGGCCGAGTAGCAGCGCAGATGGCAGATTCCACCACCGATTACAACAATCAAGACCCCTTGGGTGACGAGGCGGCGGTTGTCGACGAGGTCGAGGCCGCCGTCTCGGGCGCTCGCAAGAAGCCGCGCGCTGTCGATATGGTCCCTGAGGAGCCCGACGCGATGGCGCCGGACGAGGAATACCAGCTCACGCCGGCAGGTCGTCGTGAGCGCATTGGGCAGATCGTTCGCCTGATCAAAAAGTACCGCGTATGGGACAACCTCACGCCGGTGCGCCTGCGTCGTCTGCTCGAAGAGCTCGGTCCCATGTTCGTTAAGATGGGGCAGATTCTGGCCAACCGCTCCGAGATTTTGCCGCAGCGGTTTTGCGACGAGCTGCGCCGTCTGCGCTCCGACGTAGAGCCGGTGCCGTATGAGGTAGTGCTCCGCTGTTTGGAAGAGGAATATGGCCAGCGCCTGGGGCAGATATTCGACGCGATCGACCCCAACCCGCTCGGTAGCGCGTCGCTCGCGCAGGTGCACCGCGCCCGTCTGGTGACCGGCGAGGACGTGGCCGTTAAGGTGCAGCGCCCCGGCGCGCAGCAGGTGATGGCTCAGGACATCGACATCATTCGCTCGGTGGTACGCATCGTTTCCAAGTTCGTCAACACTGATCAGTTTGTGGACCTGCATGGCGTGGTCGAAGAGCTGTGGACCTCGTTTCGCGAGGAGACCAACTTTTTGGCCGAGGCCAAAAACCTCAACGATTTCTATGACTTCCACAAAAGCGTGCATGGCGTCTCGTGTCCCAAATCCTACTTGGACCTTTGTACCGAACACGTCGTGGTCATGGACTACATTGACGGCATCTCGATTGCCGACCCCGAGCGCCTGGTGGCCGAGGGTTATGACTTGGAAAAGATTGGCGCCGCGATCGTCGAGGACTACTCGACGCAGGTGCTCGACGACGGCTTTTTCCATGCCGACCCGCATGCGGGAAACATCATCCTCAAAGACGGTATCGTCTACTTTATCGACCTGGGCATGGTCGGGCGCATGTCGAGTCACGACCGCGGTGTCGTCAAGGACATGATTTTCGCCGTGGCCGAAGGCGACGTTCCCAAGCTCAAGGATTCGCTTATGCGCTTTGCCGTGACGCGCGGCGATTCTGCCGAGCTCGACCATTCGGCCTTTTTGTCCGACTTGGACTTTATCGTCGCCGACTTTGCGGGGCTCGATCTTAAGGACCTGGATATCGGCGAGTTTTTGACCTCGCTGTTAAATCTGGCGCGCAAAAACGACGTTGAGCTGCCGAGCGTGGTGACGATGTTCGCGCGCGGCATGGTGACGCTCGAGGGTCTGCTGACCGAGTATATGCCCGACGTCAACATGATCCAGATCATCCAGACGCACATCAAAAACGAGAAGAGCACCTATGCGCGCGTCCGCGAAATGGGGCACGATCTTGCCGCGAGCAGCTATCGCGCGGCAAAAGGCTCGCTCGAGGCGGCCGAGTATCTGGGCTTGGCGTCGCGCATGCTCACGCGCGGCCAGCTTAAGGTGAACACGCAGATCATGAGCAGCGATAAGGCGCTGCGACAGCTGGGTGGAATTATCGACCGCATGTCGATGGCAATTGTGATCGCCGGCCTGTTTATCGGCTCGTCGGTTGTGTACTACGCGCGCATCGAGCCGGTTGTGTTCGGTATTCCGGTCATTGGCTTTATGGGCTACGTGAGTGCGCTGGTGCTGGCGCTGATGCTGGGCCGCGAGATCTGGCGCAACAGTCACGGCGGCAAGCGTTAATGGCCCCTGGGGGACGGAGGAAAACGGATCATTTTGCCTTGCGTCGCGCCGGCGTGGGCTGGTCCGAACAAAACTATGCCGGTTTACGGGGCTGGAGCGCCGAACCTCGAGCATACCGAAATTCGCGCTTTTAAAACCGCAGGTAGATGAGTCGTTGGTTTTCGAAAATGGCAGATATGGTTGCGAAGTGCTGAATCAGCCCCGTAAACCGGCATAGTTTTGAAACGGGCTGTTCTTGCAAGGTCCGACGACAGTCCTTCCTATCGCAAACCATAGCTTTTACCTTGGGCTTCGCCTGTGTGCGGGGCCCTTTTGCGTGCTACCATACTGACGGTAATAATCGATGGCCTAGATGGTGGTGCGGAGACGCACGAATGCGCGGCTTTCCTGCGTGTTTGGGAGAATCGGGGTGCAAGTCCCCGGCTGTACCAGTAACCGTAATTCCTCTTGGCCCGGGATGGCCGCGCCGCAGATCGGACGGCGCGCCCGGGTCGGTAAGGTTAAGTCGGATCGCCTCCCATCTTGTACGCGGCCGCGGCGCATGCCGCCGGCACGCGTTGGGCTCTGGAGGGAAGGGGGGACCCCGATGGGGGTACTCGAGCGCTATGCGCGCGATGACGTGGGGCAGCCGCTGGGCAATGCTCCAAGTTTAGACAATAGGAGACAAATGGATATGTTTGAGGACGAGTGCCAGCGCGCCTCGTGGCGTCGTCATGGAGCGATTGCCCGTGGCGTAGCCAAGCGCGGTCTGGTGGCGTTCCTGGCTTTTGCCATGGCTTTTGGTACCACACCGTCGCAACTTTGGGCCGAGGGCGCCGAGGGCGTCGCCGAGGCCGTGGCTCAGGCTGCGGAGACGAAGTCGGCGGAGGAGCAGGCTGCCGGCGAGGGTGACGCCGATGCTGCCGGTACGGATGCCGCCGCGTCTTCCGGTACCGTTGCGACCTCCGAGCAGTCGAGCGCACCGCAGCCGAGTGCTGCCCAGAGCGCAGCGGGGAGCAGCGCCGTCGCGGTGCAGAGCGATGACGCACTTACGATTTTCTCTCTAACGTTCGAGAACCTATCGACCGGCGAGCAGTCTTATGCCGGTTACACTACGTCGGATACGATTTTGGTCCATGCCTTTCAAAAAGTTAATGGGGCTAGGACCGAAATTGATTCATCCGATCTCAGTTATCAGTGGCAAGAGGGTCCTAAACAGAGCAGGAAAGACTCGGATTACACCGATATTCCCGGCGCTACTGAGCAGACCCTAAAGCTTGCCGAGTATGCCGGTAAGTCTGTCCGTTGCGTGGTGACACCTAAAGCGGGTGGCGACTCATATGCTAATCGCGGGACGACTCTGGTCACCGCCGCCGATAGCGTCAGTGTTTCGAGCGTCACCCTCGATAAGAGCGGTAAGGTTTACGTCGGAGATGTGATTTCTGCAACGGCGAAGTCGGGTACAACGGACGTCTCCGCGGACTCTCGCGTTTCCTGGCAGTGGTACTACGGCGACTCGAGTTCCGTTAGCGCTTGCACCAATAAAATCACTGGGGCAACGAGTCGTACTTTTACGGTTACGGCTGACCTGTTTGGCAAATACCTCGTTGCCAAAGCTACGAGCGCTTCTGGCGAGACTACTCCTTACGTTGCCGTTGGTCCTGTTTCGGAGGCTGGCGCGGTCGAGCTGTACGGCGTTACGGTCGAGGGCGCTTCTTCTACTGGGGCCGTGCATGTGGGCAACGTGCTCACGGCTAAGGCGACCAAGGGCAACTCTTACACGAACGTTGGATCTACCGATACCGTTCACTATCAGTGGCAGTACGCCGATGCCAAGTCGACGTCCGACGCCGCGTTCAAGAATATCGACGGTGCCGCCGACTCTGCCAGCTATACGGTTGCGGCCGATATGGTGGGCAAGTACATCCGCGTGATCGCCACGAGTGAAAACTCCGTTAAGAGCACACAGAAGAAGTACTACGGCAGCACCACCTCGGTTGACCCCGTGGGTCCGGTGACGCTTGCCGGTCAGTACACGCTTAAATCTGTCGAGCCGGCAGAGGCTTCGACGGCTACGCTCAACGTGGGCACGACGCTTACGCCCAAGGTCCGTATCCCCGACTCTTCGAGTTGGTCGGATTCCGCTCTGCCCGATGACGCCAAGCTGACCGTCACCTGGTACGCCAAGGGCGCCGATGACGCTAATTGGACCAAGGTCACCGATAACCTTGACGCCTCCACCGGTGCGCTGACTATCACCGATGCGCTTGTGGGCAAATCCCTCAAGCTCGAGGCCTCGGCGCTCGACAACACCGTTACGTGGACCTCTAGGGACACGGTGCTGCCGGCGGGGGAGTATAACCTGCTGCGCGTCGTGAGCACGCCTCCGCTCCAGAGCAAGTTGACCAACCTTGTCGCGGGCGATAGCGTCTCTGCCGATGTGTACGCTAAGCGCGTCGACGGCTCGACCACTAACGGCGTTAAGCTTTCTGCCGACAGCGCCGATATCTCTTGGTATGCGGCCGACGCCTCCGATGCGGCGGATGATGATTGGACTAAGCTCGAAGTAACGGGTGCCAAGATCCAGGTTCCCGATGCGGCCGGTAACAAGTACCTTAAGGCTGTTGCTGCGAGTGGCTCTTCCGAGGTCGAGGTCGTCTCGGCCAACAAGGTCATCAAGGCCGGTTCGCTCGAGGCTGCAGTCCAAAAGCTCAGCGATAAAAACGCGCTGATAAGCGTCGCCTACAGTGCTGATGGCGGTAACGTCAACGACGCGTTGAAGGCTCAGCTCGAGCAGCTCGGCTTTGATGATATCGACGTTAAGACTAAGACCGCCAGCTTCAGCTCTTCGTATGAGGGCGCTGAGGTCGGCATCTCCTCTACGTACGATAAGACTAACGGCGATGTCACGTTCTTCTATCTCGATCCCAACGCGTCTAGCGGCTGCAGCATTGACCAGCTGCGTCGCGCGAGCGTTACGTTCGTGCTCTCGCGTGATGGCAAGTCGGTTGAATACAAGCCGACTAAAACTGTTGAAATCGCTTGGAACGAAGGCAAGCTTCAGGACCTGCTCGACAACGCCGCCGAGCAGCTTTCCATCGGCTATGCCACGGGCGATACCGCCGAGAGCGTTACCCAGAATCTGACGCTGCCATACAGGGCGGGCGCCAACAAGAAGTTCTCCGTCGAGTGGACGAGCTCCGATACCGATGCCCTGTCTGTTTCGGGCAACGGCTGGGACGACTACACGGGCAAGGTCGCGCGCAAGTCGAGCGACCGCGAGGTCACGCTGACCGCCAAAGTCTCGGTGTTGTCGAACGTCTCCGATGTCAAGGTGACCGGTGGGGCCACGCATGCCGTTACTGTCAAGGGCGACCCCGATAAGGTTGCATCCGACAAGGCCGACCTGCAGGCAAAGGTCGATGCGGCGTTTATTTACAACAACATCAAGTACTCCGGTACCGATGCGGTTGCCAATAAGGACGGCTTGACCGCCGACCTGCAAATGCCACAGCCCAAGAACCTTGGCGTCGACGGCAAGTATTACAAGGTCGAGTACTCCGCCAGCACCGATGACATCACGTTTAACGGTTACAAGGGCACGGTCTATCAGCCGCTGCCTGGCGCCGAGGCAGCGAAGACCAAAGTCACCCTTACGGTGACCGATAAGTCCAACGCCGAAGTCACGGCAAGCAGGACCCTCGACTTTGCGATTTCTCCGCAGAATCAGGACGAGCTCAATGCCGAGTTGTTCCACCTTAGCCTTGCGAAGTCTTCGTTCTACTTGGGTATTCTTGATGGCCAAAATGCCTCCAGCGTGACGGGCAACCTGCATGCACCGCTTAAGGTGTATGGCCAAGGACTCGGCGTTAACTGGTGCTATTCCACCGAAGAGGCTGCGGGACATTACGGCTTCGTGTTCAGCGACCTCCCCGGCGGCACGGAGAACACCTATCGTTTGCTCAAGTCGAGCAAACCGAGGGTTATCGCACATGAGAACCTTATCCTCACTCAGCCCGAATACAACACGAAAGTCACGATTAGCGGCCGTCTGAAGAGTGAGCGTTTTGCCCGTTATGCCGAGCGCTATCCCGACAATTCGGACTACGCGGTGCTTGCCGGCTTGGATGTTTCTGCGACGGTAAACGTCAAGGGAACGACGGGGCTCGACAACCCGAACGAGGGCAAGACCATTACGGTGACGGCCAAGGTCACGGGCGTCTCCGCTAGTGATGCCGACGGCAACTACACCGAGCAATCGGTGGTGCCCTTGACCGAGCTTACGCTTCCCGCCGACGATGACACGACGGCCGAGTCGGTACTCGAGCAGCTTATGACGGCTGCCGGTTGTACGAACCTTGAGGCAAACGCCTTGGGTCTTACGAGTGCGACGATGCCCGATGGCCGCGTGCTGGGCACAACGAGCGCCGCGCCGTACAGCTTCTGGTCGTTTTACGTAAACAATGGGTTTGCGAACTTCGGCGCCTCGAGCTATTGCCTTAAGAACGGTGATTGCGTCGAGTTCCGTTATGTTAAGGGTGACGGCACGCAGAAGCCCTCGACGGCTCCTGCTACCAATCCCGGAACGGAGCATCCCGATGTCGATGCGGCATGGAATGGTTTTGCGAACGGTGGCTCGGGATCCTCGACGGACGCCCTTACGCCTACAACAAAGACAGATACGCCTTCTTGGGCGCTCAACCTTTTAACCGAAGAGCAGCAGAAGGCAGGCGCAAGCGCCTCTGCGTCTGACCCCATTGTCGCGAACGGAAAGGTGTACCTTGTCACGGGCGCTTCGGTATGGGGCGGAAAGACGTGGAATGCCGTTCTGAATGAGATCGACCCCGAGACGGGTTCCGTCGTACGCTCGCTTGAGCTTGGCTCTTCCATGGATAGCACCTGCCGTCCCGTTATTGCGCAGGGCATCATTCTGATTCCGCTTTCCGGTGGCTATCTGCAGGCTGTTTCGGCGAAAACGTTTAAGACGCTGTGGTATTCCGATGCCTTCGCTATGCAGAATCAATCTTCGTTGACCGTTGACGGCGACTACGTCTATATCAACACCCTTGATTGTTGGTCTGCCAATGGCAATGATGTGCAAAACGGTACGGTCAGGCGCATCAATATTCACACGGGCGCCATCGCCGGTAGCGCCTCCGTCACTGACGGAGGTTACTACTGGTCTGGCGGCCTGATGGTAAATGGCTACTACGTTGTCGGCAGCGACTTCGGCCAGGTGCGCGTGTATTCCGCCGATCTGTCGAAGCTTGTCGCCTCGTTTAAGCTATCTGGTGGCAATATCCGCTCGGCGCTTACCGTCCACGATGGCTATGTATACGCCGTTACGCGCGATGATGGCACGTTGCACAAGCTGACTATTGGTTCGGATGGCTCTATTACCGAGGCCGGGAAGGTGCAGTTTGCCCCATACTCGACTTCAACGCTCGTGTTTAGCGGCAAATATGCCTTTATTTGCGGTGCGACTGCGAACAATTGGAAGGCTAAGGGCCTGCTTTCGATCATCGACCTTTCCGATATGAGCGTGAAGCAGATTACGAAAGCCGATGGCGAAGAGCTCGGCTTCGAATCGAAGAGCACGCCGCTCGTCTCGACGCGTGATGGCGAGACGTACGTGTACTTCACCCTGAACGGCGCCAAGGGTAACTGGCCTAATTACACGAGCGGCGGCGGCGTGTACATGTACAGGCTGGGCGATGCCGAGGCGACCGAAGTGTTTGTTCCCGGTTCTGGTTATGCAAACTACTGCATGGCGTCGGTTGTCTGCGACGAGTTCGGTAACCTTTACTACACGAACGACTCAGGTCACTTGTTCTGTGTGAAGTCCCAGGCCCATCGCGTTAAGTTTGATGCTCGGGGCGGCTCTGCGACTGGCGATCAGACGCCTGCTTCTGGCTCGACCGTCACCAAGCCTGCCGATCCGACGCGCGAGGGCTACACCTTCGCTGGTTGGTATACCGACGAGGCTTGTACAGAGGCGTATGACTTTAGCGTTGCGGTGACGGCTGATATGACGCTGTATGCCAAGTGGACCAAGAATGCCGTTACCCCTGGCGGTAACGGCGGCTCTGGCTCCAACGGCGGCAACGGCGGCTCGGGTAATGCCGGTGCTGGTTCTGGCTCCGGCAACGGCACAAACGGCCAGCAGAGCGGCGGCGCTGTTGCTCCGGGTCAGAAGCCGGTGTCCACCACGACCACGACCGAGACCAAGGACGGCAAGGATCCCAAGAAGGATTCCGACAAGTCCGACAAGAAGGACGGCAAGAAGTCTGACGAGAAGTCCAGCAAGTCCAGCTCCAAGTCCGATACGGGCTTGGCTGCCGCGACTACCGCTAAGAAGTCCGCTGAGGCTCCGGCACAGGAGTCTGGCTTCAACCCGCTCGCCATTGTCGGCGTAGCGGCCGGCGTGATCGGACTTGCGGTCATTGGCGTGTTCGTGTTTACCAAGCGTCGGTAGGTGAGAGCTGTGTCCAATAAACCTCAGGATGCCGACTCCAAGCAATCCGACTCGTCGTTCATTCAGCTCGACGATGCTAAGCAAAAGGGCGCCGCTTCGGCGGCGTCCGCCCCTCGGCGCAAGGCGCTACTTGGCTCTCTGACGGCCGTCTGCATCGCGCTGATTGTCGTCTCGCTGGGCTTTGTTCACCCTTCTGCCAGCGGCGCCTGGTCCATCGATTGGATCGCTCGGGCCGTGGCGGGGAGGAGCGTTGCCGACTCTGGCTCTATCGCCTCTCGCAAGACGGAGACAGTGGGCTCCTCGTCTTCCGACGCTGTGGACTCCGAGTCCAAGGATTCGAATGAATCGGATTCCAAGGACGCTTCCGAGTCTTCGGACAAGAAGTCGGGCAAGGAATCGAAAGAGAAGAAGTCCGAAGGCAAGGGCGGCAAGAAGTCCAACAACGCGTCTGCCGGACAGGGATCCGAATCCGCTGGTGGATCGAGTTCTTCAAACGGCTCCTCTTCGGGCGGCGGCTCGGCGGCCGGCGGTGGGTCTGCATCCAACAGCGGCAACGCTTCTGCTGGCAATCAGGGCAGCTCGCAGCAGCCTGGCTACGTTACCGTGACGGTCTCTGTGACGTCGAGTGCCGTGGGTAACCCGGTGTCTTCTGGCGGTACGTTCACCTTCAACGAGGGCGCTACCCCCTACGATGCCCTGTGCGCCCTGGGCCTTTCCGTCAATGCGCACGGCTCATCGTACGGCACGTATGTCGCCGCTATCGGCGGTTTGGCCGAGAAGGAGCACGGTGGTACAAGCGGCTGGATGTACTCTGTCAACGGCGTAACGCCCAACACGGCTTGCAGCAACTACGCTCTCTCCAATGGCGACAGCGTGGTCTGGTATTACGTAACGGGCTAAATGCCTTGACATAGCGCACGGAGCGGACGGTTCGGACAAACACCCGAGCCGCCCGCTTTTAATACGGATGGGATGGGGTTCCTCAATCGAGGTTCAACCGGAAATTGCATCCTACTCTGAAGGTGAATTCCGGGACGCAATTTCCGCATCAGCATCCATTGGGAAAGCGCATCTCGTTCTAGACAC
>NZ_JBNPLJ010000007.1:0-93415 GCF_050313415.1 Collinsella sp. SGI.184
CCAAATTAGCTACCCCCATCGGCTATCTCCCGCAGCCCACAATTCGGTTGAAAAGTGGGCTGCGGTTTCCCCGGGCTAGGCAAAGAGCGTCGACAGCGACTCCTCGCCTACTCCCCCAGCAGGGCCTTCTCGGGCGTGATCGGCAGCGAGCGAACCTGGTGGCCGGTGGCGTGCGCCACGGCCGAGGCAACGGCGGCAAGCGGTGTGTTGATGACGACCTCGCCGATCGACTTGGCGCCAAACGGGCCCGTCGGCTCGTAGCTCGGCTCAAAGGCCACGCGAATGCTGCCGATATCCAGGCGCGTGGGCAGCTTGTAGCTCATAAAGTTACCGGTGCGCAGGCGACCGCGGTCGTCGTGCTCGACAATCTCGTAGAGTGCGTGACCGATGCCCTGGGCAATGCCGCCCTCGGCCTGGACGCGCGCGAGTGCCTCGTTGATCACGGTGCCGCAGTCCACAGCCGCCGCATAGTCCACCACAGTCACCTTGCCGGTGGCCTTGTCGACCTCGACCTCGGCAATGCCGGCCATAAACGGCGGAGGCGAAACGGGCAGGCAGGCAGAAGCATGCGAGGTGAGTGCGTCGCCGCCCGCGATGTTCTTGACGCACAGGTTGGCAAAGTCGCGCAGCGTGAGGTAGCGGCCGCACTCGCGAGCGGCGCGCTCGTCAAACAGACGCACGTACTGGCCATCAAAGACCACGTCGGCGGCGTCCACGTCCCACATCTGGGCGGCCTTGGCGCAGATCTTCTCGCGCAGCTCGGTCGCGGCATTCTTGGCTGCCAGGCCCGTCACGTACGTGCCCGAGCTCGCGTACGAGCCGGCATCGAACGGCGAGACGTCGGTGTCCACGCCGCGCACCACGATAAGCGAGCTCTCCACGCCCAGCTCCTCGGCGGCAATCTGCGCCAGGATCGTGTCGACACCCATGCCGTTATCGGTAGCGCCGGTCGAAAGCGTAATGAAGCCGTCCTCCTCCAGGCGCATGTCGATGCCGCCGATATCCACGTTGGAGATGCCCGAGCCCTGCATGGTGAGCGCGCAGCCCAGAGCACGCACGCGGTCGCCCAGGTCCACGGCCAGCGGCTTGTCGCGCCAGCCGATCATGTCCATCGCACGCAGCAGGCAGCGGTCGAGCGCGCAGGCGTTGAGCTTTTCGTTGTAGTACTGCGGCATAATCTCGCCCTCGCGCACGATGTTCTTAAGACGCAGGTCGGCGGGATCCATGTGCAGCATGTCGGCGAGCTCGTTGACGGCGCTCTCCACGGCAAACTGGCCCTGGGTGGCGCCGTAGCCGCGATACGCACCGCCACGGTTGGTGTTGGTGTAGACGGCGTCCCACCTAAAGCGGCTCGCCTTCACGTGGTTGTAGATGGGCAGGCTCTTGTGGCCCGAGAGGCCGATCGTCGTGGTGGCATGTTCGCCATACGCGCCGGCGTTGGACAACGTGTGCAGGTCGATGGCCGTGATGGTGCCGTCTTTCATGGCGCCCAGCTTGACGGTCATCTGCATCTGGTGACGCGAGTTGCCCGCAGTGATGGTCTCCTCGCGGGTGTAGCAGCAATAGCTCGGACGGCCAGTCTGCTGCGTCACGAACGCCACGAAGATCTCGCAGCAGCCCGTCTGCTTGGAGCCAAAGCCGCCGCCGATGCGCGGCTTAATAACCTGCACCTGCGACTGCGGAATGTCGAGCGACTGCGCAACCATGCGGCGCACATGAAAGGGCACCTGCGTGGAGGTGGTCACCGAGATGCGGCCGAACGCGTCGGTCGTCGCGAAGGCACGGAAGGTCTCCATGGGCGCGGTCTGCGTGGCCTGGCTGGTGTAGGTGCGCTCAAAGACGATGTCGCTCTGGGCGAAGGCCTCGTCCAGGTCGCCAAAATCGCTGGTACCGCTGCACACCAGGTTGCGAGCAACGTCGCCGCCCTGCGGGAACATAAAGGTCACGTCGCCCTCGGGGTGGACCACGATGTCGTTATCGAGCGCCTGGGTAAAGTCGAGCAGAGGCTCGAGCACCTCGTAGTCGACCTTGATGAGCTTGAGCGCCTTGTCGGCGGCCTCCTCGGTCTCGGCGGCGACGATCGCCACCTCCTCGTTTTGGTAGCGCACCAGGTTCTCGAGGATCAGGCGGTCGTAGGGGCTCGGCTGCGGATAGCTCTGGCCGGCGATAGTAAAGCGGCGCTTGGGCACGTCCTCGTAGGTGTAGACGCCCACCACGCCGGGCACCTTCAGGGCGCGCGACGTATCGATGGAGCGAATCTTGGCACGGGCATACGGGCTGCGCTTGAGCTTGACGATAAGGGCGCCGGCGGGCACCAGGTCTCCTGTGTAGACGGGGCGCCCCTCGAGCAGGGCCTTCGAGTCCTTCTTGGGCTGCTTATGGGTGATCTGCTTGTACGAGACGCCATCGCAGCTGGTGTCGTTGACCGGAAGCTCGGGCATCTCAAAGCCCACCTGCACGCCGGACTCGTTAAGGAAGCGGACGATGGCGCGCAGCTGGCTCTCGTAGCCGCTGCAACGGCAGAGGTTGCCGGCGAGCTGGCGCGAGAGCTCCTCGCGCGTGGCGACGAGGCTCGGGTCCTCCTTGGCGGCGCGGGCAAGCGCCAGCACGTTCATGATGAGGCCGGGGGCGCAAAAACCGCACTGCTCGGCGCCTTCGGCAGCCATTGCGTGGGCGAGTGCCTCGGACTCGGCCTTGAGGCCCTCGAGCGTGGTGACGGAGCGGCCCTCGACGCGCGCAGCGGGAACCGAGCAGCTCAGCACCGGGTCGCCGTCGAGCCACACCGTGCACAGACCGCAGTTAGTAGTCTCGCAGGCGCAGCGCACCGACGCGCAGCCCTGCTCGCGCAGCAGCGCAAAGAGCATGGTGTCGGGGGCAATCTGAACCTTGACCTTGCGGCCGTTGAGCGTAAAGGAAAGATCGATGAGTTTGGCAGCCATTAGCGCACCTCGCTAGAATCGACGCCGGGCACGCGGCGGCAGGAATACTCGTCCGTGGCAAACTTAGGCACTTGCACGCCCTCGAGCTCGCAGGCAAGCGAGGCCGAAAGCTCGATGCCGGCGGCGCGGCGCACGGCCTGCACGGCAAGCGGCGCCGAGATGCAACGGCGATAGTCGGCCGAGCCCCACAGGTTGGTGCCGTAGCTCAGTGCGCGTACGGACGCGGCCAGGGCGCGCAGCTCGTCCTCGGGAGGCTGCTCGCTCACCAGGCCGCACGCCTCGCCCTGCAGCGGGGTCGCGCGCAGCGGGCGTGCGCCCACGGTGACATGCCAGCTGTTGTCCCACCAGGCAGCGGTGACGTTTAAGGAGGGGAAGTCGGTCGCGGCCTTGCGCACGGCCTCGTAGCTTGCGCGGTAATCGTGCTTAACGACCACCACGTGCTCGATCACGTCGCGCACGTAACCCATATCCACGAACTCGGCGAGCGGCACGCGGCCGGCACCCGTCAGCTCAACGTACGAATCGAGCGCCAAAAAGGCCGAGAGCACGTCCGAGAAACCAAAGCGACCGTAGATGCTGCCGCCCACCGTGGCGGTGTTGCGCAGCTGCACGCCCACGATATCGTGGACGGCGAACTCAAAGACATGGTTGACAAGCGCGTTGAGCTCGGCATGGCGCTCGAGCTGGCGCAGGGTGCACATGGCACCGATGCGAAACTCGGTCTCGGTCTCCTCGATCTGATCGAGTCCGCAGGCCGAAAGGTCAATCGCCGTCGCCACGCGACGCGAACCCAGGCGCATCCAGATGCCGCCACCCACAATCTTGTTGTTGCGGTTCTTCTGTAAGAGCTCATAGGCTTCGGCCGCGTTTCCAACGCGAACGTAGGTACCGAACTTGAGTACGTTCTCCCCCATCTCTTCACTTGTCCAGTACCTCTAAGTGTACCAAACGAGGGCGCACAGCCCTCGCCACCATAGAAAAAGGCTCCCAGCCGGATGGCTGGGAGCCTCATCACATGCTATGTCGAGCGAAGATTTAGCAGACGCCCTGGGCGAGCATGGCGTCGGCGACCTTCAGGAAGCCGGCGATGTTGGCGCCCATGACAAAGTTGCCCTCCTGGCCGTACTCCTTGGCGGTGTCGTCCACGTTGTGGAACATGCCGCGCATGAGCTGCTCGAGCTTGCCGTCGACCTCCTCGAAGGTCCAGGACAGGTGCTCGGCGTTCTGGCTCATCTCCAGGCCGGACACGAGCACGCCGCCGGCGTTGGCAGCCTTACCGGGCATAAAGGCGACGCCGTTCTCCTGGAAGTAAGTCGTGGCCTCGATGGTCGTGGGCATGTTCGCGCCCTCGCCGACCACCTTGCAGCCGTTGGCGACGAGCGCCTGGGCGTCCTCGAGCAGCAGCGTGTTCTCGCGAGCGCAGGGCAGCGCGATGTCGCAGGGCAGCTGCCACACGCCGCGGCCGTCGCCCTCGTGCCACACGGCGTTGGGCTTCTCGTCAACATACATGGCGAGCGTAACGCCCTTGTCGTGGCCGGAGCGCTTCTTGTTGTAGACGTGCTCGAGCACGGTGTAGTCGATGCCGTCGGGATCCTCGACCCAGCCGTGGGTATCGGAGCAGGCGAGCACCTTGCCGCCGAGCTGGGCGACCTTCTGGACCGCGTAGATAGCGACGTTACCGGAGCCGTGAACGACAACGTTCTTGCCCTCGAAGGAGTCGCCGCGGCTCTTGAGGTACTCGTCCACAAAGTAGACCAGACCGTAACCGGTGGCCTCGGTACGGGCGAGCGAGCCGCCAAAGGAGAGGCCCTTGCCGGTAAGGACGCCGGTCCACTCGTTGGTCAGGCGCTTGTACTGACCGAACATGTAGGCAACCTCGCGGCCGCCAACGCCCAGGTCGCCGGCGGGAACGTCGGTGTTGGGGCCAATGTGGCGATAGAGCTCGGTCATGAAGGACTGGCAGAAGTGCATGATCTCGTTGTTGGACTTGCCCTTGGGGTCAAAGTCGGAGCCGCCCTTGCCGCCGCCCATGGGAAGGGTGGTCAGGCTGTTCTTGAGGATCTGCTCCAGACCCAGGAACTTGAGCATACCCAGGGTGACCGTCGGGTTAAAGCGCAGGCCGCCCTTGTAGGGTCCAATGGCAGAGTTGAACTCGACGCGGTAACCGCGGTTGACCTGAACCTTGCCCTGATCGTCGACCCAGGGAACACGGAACATAACGATGCGCTCGGGCTCGACGAGGCGCTCCAGCAGGGCGGCCTCCTCGTACTCGGGGTGGGCGTCGAGCGCCGGCTGGATGGTGCCGAGGATCTCGGTCGCGGCCTGGATGAACTCAGGCTGCTCGGGATAGCGGGCCTTGAGCTCTTCGAGAACTTTCTGCGTGTAGCTCATGCTTCCTCCAATGATGGGAAACGAAAATGTCGGTCACGGCACCCCATGCGCCGCGAACTTTATCGTGTATGGATAATATCGCACTGTTGCAGCAAAGTTTCGCATAAGCCGACGAGCAGATGTTTCGTTTTGATTACGATGCAGGTAGAAGCGTTTTTGAGCACCCGACGTACAAATCGCGTGTTTCGAAGCTGTTTCGTCCACATGTTCCAAACCACCACATTGGGGACACATGATGCGCCCGGGCACACCGGCGGCAAGACAGACGACACGGCCGACCCGCACAAAAACAAAACAGCGCCTTTGCGGCACGCAGCAAGACCGCGAGCACAAAAGCGCTGGTGGCGTGTGGCGGGAACGTATGTGAATCGAACACATCCAAGACGTTTTGCACGCCTCGCAACGGTTTTGAGGACCGCGGAGCCCACCGGAGCCCATCCGTTCCCAAGTGCGGCGGTATTTTACCAAACCGAGCAGCCAGTCTAGCGTAGGGACCTCAGGCCGCCGGCTTCCTTGTCGAGCACCGTAAAGCGCACGGCATCCAGGTGCTCCAAGATGCTGATGGCACGTTTGCGCGACACGCCCAGCGCCTCGCGCAGCACACTCGTGGTGGCAGCGCCGCCGGCTGCCTCAATGGCAGCGGCGACAAGCTCGCGCGCATGGGCTTCCGAGATGGCAGACAGGGCAACGTCGCGCTCGACCTTAACGATCGAGCGGTTGAGCGAAAGCTCGCGCAGGGCGCGCGTCATGGTGTCGCGGTCGAGCTGCAGTCGCTCACCCACCTCGGGCAGCGTCGGCGCATCGAGGCCGGCCCCGTCGAGCAGCGCCACAATGCGCTCACACGCCTCGCGCACCACACGCGCCGCGGCGGCAACGGAGTGCGGGTCGAATATCTCGGCGCCCTCGGCGGCGCACACGCCACGCGAGCAGCCCTCGGCAATCAGAGCCGCGGCAACGCCTTCATCGGCGGCAGGCCACGCAGCATGGGCAACGGCGCCGGGCGTAAAACCCGTCTCCCAGGGAGCCGCCGCGTGCATGGCAGACAGGGTCGCCGCCAGCACGTCCATGGCGGCATCGAGCACGGCGCCATTCGCATACAACGTGCCGCCCGAGCCGGCAAGCTCGCAAACAACACCTCGCGCCACCAACTCGCCCAGTGCGGCATCGACCTCACCGGCAACAAGATCGAGCGCCTCGGCAACATCAGCCGCCGCAACCGGCAGCGCTTGCAGCGCCAGCCACGCGTCTACGCCAGCAACGGCATCGCCGGCTTCAAGCGCCGCAAACAGCGCACGCTCGCCGGCCGAAAGCTCGCGCGAGCGACGGCAGCGCGAAAGCAGCACACGCCCGCCGCCGATGAGCATAACGGGCGAATACGACAGCACCACGGCATGGTCTCCGGCGCGCAGCGGCAATGGCTCCTCCAGGCGCACCTGCACGGTACGGGTCTCGCCCACCGCCATGGGGGCCTCGCCCTCCAAAAGCATAACGCGGCCGACGACCTCGGCCGTGCCGGCCATCACGTGCACGCGCGCGCCCGACTCGAGCACGCGCGGCTTGGCGCCCTCGCGGCCCAGGTAGGTAAACGTCATCATAAAGCTCAACGTCTGACCAAAGCGACCCTCCACGCCCAGCATCTCACCACGGTCAAGCGCCGCGACACCGTCACCGACCAGGTTGAGCGCCACGCGTTGCCCAGGCAGCGCGCGCGGCGTATCGCCATGCACCTGAATCCCGCGCACACGACAGACCGTACGCGACGGCAAAGCCATCAGCTCGTCGCCCACCGCAACCGGCGCATCGTGCAGCGTTCCCGTAACGACGGTGCCGACACCCTTGATCGTAAAGCAGCGGTCAATCGGCAGGCGAGACGAGGCATCGCTCCGATCGGAACGGTCGCGGCAAGCATTCCAGCAGGCACTTACCTGCTCGTCGAGCACCGCAAGCAGCCCGTCGATCCCCTCGCCCGTCTTGGACGACACGGGCACAATCGGCGCGCCCGCAAACACGGTACCCGACAAAAAGTCATCGACATCGAGCTCGGCAAGCTCGGTCATCTCGGCATCGGCCAGGTCGCACATCGTCAGCGCGACCACCATATGCGTAACGCCCAGCAGCTCCAGCACATTCACGTGCTCGCGGGTCTGCGGCATCACGCCCTCGACGGCCGAAACCACCAGCACGGCCACGTCGATACCCGTGGCGCCCTGCACCATGGCGCGCAAGTAGTGGGCATGTCCAGGCACGTCGACCAGGCCGACAATCTTGCCACTCGGCAGCGCCAGCTCGCCAAAGCCAAGCTCAACGGTCATACCTCGACGACGCTCAACCTCCAGACGGTCGGGATTCTTGCCGGTCAGTGCCTCGATCAATGCCGACTTACCGTGGTCGACGTGGCCCGCCGTGCCAACGATAACGGGACACTCCACCAGCGCCTGGACCTCACTCATCGAGCAATCGCCTTCTCAACGCATGCGGCAAGCGTCGACGCCGCCGTCTCGATATCGCGGTCGCCCACGAGCGTACGAACGTCAAACAAAATGCGATCGTGCGAGGTTCGCGTGACGACCGGCGTGTCGAAGTCCTGGACAAGCGAGCGCTTGAGCGCATCGACCGTCAGGCGCGCGTCAACAAGACGCACGGCAACGCACATCGTGGGCAACTCCATGGTAGGCAGCGAGCCGCCACCGGGGGTCGACGATTCCTCGACGATCTCCACCTGAACGGCGCACGGGCAACCGGCCTTATCGAGCCCGGCGACCATACGATCGCGCAGCTTGCGGGCACGTCGCTCCAAATGGGCCTGCGGCAGCGTAAGCATGCTGAGCACCGGAATATCGCGATGGGCAACATCGGCGCCGTCCATGTAGATACGCAGCGTGGCCTCGAGCGCCGTAAGCGCCAACTTGCCCGGACGCAGAGCGCGCATGAGCGGATGTGCGCCGCAGGCCTGGACCAGATCGCGACGGCCCATGATGATGCCCGCCTGCGCCGCGCCCAGCAGCTTATCGCCCGAGCACGACACGATATCGAGCCCCGCCGCGACCGAAGCCGGCGTGGGTTCCTCGCCACCGCGTACCAGGATGTCATCGGGCAGGAGCGCGCCCGAACCCTGGTCCTCATAGAACAGCAGGCCATGCTTGTGAGCAAGCGCCGCAAGCTCCCGAGAGCTCACCTCCTCGTGAAAGCCCTCGATACGATAGTTGGATGGATGGACCTTGAGAATCATGGCCGTATCGGGCGTGATGGCTTGCTCATAATCTGCTAGGTGCGTGCGGTTGGTGGCGCCGACCTCAACGAGCTTGGCGCCCGAAGACGCCATGACATCGGGGATGCGAAAGCTGCCGCCGATCTCGACAAGCTCGCCGCGGCTAACGATGACCTCCTTGCCTGCGGCATGGGTCGCCAGAACCAGCAGCACCGCGGCGGCGTTGTTGTTGACCACAAGCGCGTCCTCGGCACCAGTGAGCGAGCGGATCAGATGCGCGGCGTGCTCCTTGCGCGACCCGCGCGAGCAGGTGTCCACGCTGTACTCGAGCGTACTGTACCCGCGCGCAACCTCGGCCACGGCCTTTGCCGCCGACTCCGCGAGCGGGGCGCGGCCCAAGTTGGTATGGATGACCACGCCCGTGGCGTTGACGGCAGGGCGCAGGCTCGGCAGCGCGGAGCGGTGCGCACGCCACTCGATCGCCGAGGCCAGGTCGCGCTTAGAGCGCGGGACGGCACCGGCGCGAATGGCGGCGCGTTCCTCGTCGAGCTCGGCCGTGACGGCGGCATGCACCACCGCGTCGCAGGTCTCCCCCGCCGCCTTCACTACCGGCCACTCGGCGAGCAGCTCGTTGACGGAGGGAATGGCGCGCAGGCGGGCGCGAACCTCATCGGACATGTTCTGGCTATCGCTCATGTGCGGCCTTTCAAAACCAAAGGTGAATCAATCGTTCGAACGTCAAACTATCGGCCGATTCGATCGGCTGAATCAATCAATCGCTATTATCCCCGCACGGCGACGCCCCGCGGGAGGTCCAACGTCAAACAGACGGTACCCTACGCCTCAGACTTCTTGGCGTAGATAAACCAGTAGCCGAGCGCGACCAGAACCGCACCGCCCACGATGTTGCCCAACGTGGCGGCGGACAGGTTAAACGCAATGCCCGCGGCGTTGAGCGCATCGGCACCGGCGACGTCGGCACCATAGCCGCACGCGTGCATCACGGCACCCATGGGCAAAAAGTACATATTGGCAATGCAGTGCTCAAAACCGCAGGCCACAAAGGCGGCGATGGGCAGCAGAATGCCCACGACCTTATCGACCACGGTCTTGCCGGCGGTACCGATCCACACGGCCAGGCACACAAAGATGTTACACAGGATGCCGCGGAAGAAGATCGTCAGCCAGTCGATCGTCACCTTGCCGGCGGCGACACTCACCATGGAATTGGCGACCGCCTCGCCGTTGAGCTTGTAAATGCCGGCCATGTACACCAAAAAGACGATGAACAAGGCACCGGCAAAGTTGCCAAGCCATACAACGACCCAAGCCTTGAGCATCTGGACCAGGGTGATCTTTTTGCTCTTGAGCGCGCAGACCATAAGCGAATTACCGGTGAACAACTCGGCGCCACACACCAGCACCAGCACCAGGCCCAGGCAAAAGCACAGGCCGCCCACGACGCGCTGGGCACCCCAGCCCAGCGTGCTGTCGCTCAAAAACACCGTAAAGAACAGACCGCCGAAGGCGATAAACGCACCGGCGAACATTGCCAACAGAAAGGCCTTATCGACCGACAGGTTAGCCTTGGTCACACCGGCGGCCTCGGTCTTGGCCTCGATCGCGGCGGGCGCCAGGCAATCGGGAGCAGGGTACTCCACCTTGGAATCTGCCATGTCAATCACTTCTTTCCTAATCACCAGGGACAAGCGCTGCTACAGCTCCTGTCCCAAGCGGACAAAGTGGGAAAAGTCGTTGGCGGCCACGGCGTCGTACACGGCGTCAACGGCGTCAAAGACTTCCGGGGACATGGGATTGTAGAACTCCGTGTCGCCCGGCTGAATCCCTATGAAGAAGATATCATCGCACGATTGCTCGATTTCTTCGATCAGAATCGACAAAGGGAGCGAATGCGTGGTAAACATCGACTTGCGGGCTACGTCGCGTTTGTCGAGCAGGCGGATGGTGCCACCTGCTGGGCATGCAGGCCAAAGTCGTCGTCAAACACCGAGATGCCGGCCTTGGCCGACCCGCGAAAACCGCGCTCGTCGAGCAGCGCATCGCAGGCCTCGAGTAGCGACGGCACGTGCCAACCATAATCTGCCAGATAATAGCCGGCGTTTCCTGGCCGAGCAATCTCAACCTGAAGCTCAGGTGCAAGTTGCGGTGAAATACGGACTACATGGGCCATAAAAGCCGGAAAACAGTCCGTATTTCACCGCAACTTAGGAGGGGATGTGGGGTCCACGGCAGGTATATGAAAATGCTCTGCTTCCAAAAGGAAGCAGAGCCATTCATCAATCTTATGGAGCGGGCGACGGGAAGTCCAAGGGTTTGCTTCGCAAACCCTTGTTTTGCTGCGGGCCATTGGCCCTTGCGTGCTGCGTTGGAAAATGCTCACGCATTTTCTCAGCTTCGCACCCTGCCGAGTTCGATTCCCGTCGCCCGGCACGCTTATGAAAACGGCTCTGGCACCAAATAGAGCCAAAGCCGTTAAAACTATCCTATGGAGCGGGCGACGGGAATCGAACCCGCGTCATCAGCTTGGAAGGCTGGGGTTCTACCATTGAACTACGCCCGCAAGATATGGTCGGGACGACAGGATTTGAACCTGCGACATCCTGCTCCCAAAGCAGGCGCGCTACCAAACTGCGCCACGTCCCGAAGGTGTTGAGCAGCTAAGGTCTAAACCTTGCGTGTCCCAAAGCGAAGGAAATTATAGGGGAGACTTCCCGCTTGTGCAAGCGACGATACCCTAGCTCCTCGAATGTGTGACAAACTGGCTATGGAGCAGGCCAATCACAAACGCCACAACGGCGGCCGGCGCCCATGCGGCTCCAATATCCGCCAGCGGCAGCGCATCGAACGGCAGCCACGCGCCCGCAAAGAACGCGTCGCGGACCGAGGTGATCACGCTCTGCACCGCGACAACGCCGCCGACCCAGACCCACACCTGCGGATGCGCGTCGCAAAAGCCGTGCACCAGGCCCATAAGTACCAGCACGATGGCAACGGGATACAGGGCATTGAGCATAGGCACCGAGAACATGAGGATCGCGTCGAGGCCCACGTTGGAGAGCACGCACGAAAACGCCGCGAACACAAAGGCGAGAACCGCGAAGGGGCGGCGCATAGCCTCCTCGGAAGCCTCCGCTCCCCCTTCGACCACATACGTCTCGCAGAAGTAGCGCGAGCAGCAGCTGATGAGGCCGATGCACACGTTCATGCAGGCGAGGAAAAAGATCGCAAAGACCACGACCGTGCCGGCAAGACCAAAGTGCATGGAGGCAGAGCGGGCAAGGATGGCGGCACCGTTGGTGGCATCGGGCACAACCGTGCCGAGCTGCATGCCGGCAAGCGCCAGGCCGCAGTAGATGATGGCCATGAGCACGCCGGCGATCACACCGGAACGCGAGATCTCGAAGGCCACGCGCTTGTCATCGGTCACGCCCAGCTCGTGGATGGTCTCGGCGATGATAATGCCAAAGGCGAGCGACGCAAGCAGGTCCATGGTTTGATAGCCGGTCAGAAAGCCCTGCACGGCGGCGCCCGCATCGTAGGGAGCCTGCGGCGCGGCAGCCGGACCCAACGGCGAGACCACGGCGGCACCCACGACCAGCACGATGAGCGCAATGAGCGCGGGGCCCGTAATGCGGCCGAGCACGCGCGTGATAACGCCCGGACGCAGCGTGAGCACAAACGCGACGATAAAGAACCCGATGGCAAACACCAGACGTGCCGTGCCGAGCGAGACGCCCTCCGGCAGCAGCGGCACCAGCATCTCGAAGGCCGTGGAGCTCGTGCGCGGAATAGCCAGGCACGGGCCGATGGCTAGATACACCGCCGCAACGAAGAATTCGCCAAACTTAGGATGCACACGCCCGGCCAGCTCGCGCGCCGTTCCGGCAAGCGCCACGGCGATAAAGCCCATGACGGGCAGGCCGATGGCGGCAATCAGAAAGCCGAGCATGGCGAGCGGCGTGGCAGAGCCTGCCTGCAGCGCCAACAGCGGCGGAATAATGAGGTTGCCGGCGCCAAAGAGCATCGAGAACAGGGCGATGCCGACGGTAACGACATGGTCGGAGCGCAGGCCGCGCGGGGCGGATGAGGCCATGGGACCACCTTTCGGGTCGAAACAAAAACGGGACGGGCAAAAGACCCGTCCCGCAAGTATATACGCTCTAGCAGGCTAAATCGCGGAGCGCGTCAATCGCGGCGTCGACTTCCCCGTCCGTGTTGAAATACCCAAACGAGAAACGAACGACACCCTGACGCTCAGTCCCGAGCGCGCGGTGCATGAGCGGGGCACAATGGGCGCCGGGGCGCGTCGCAATCCCCCACCCCTGCATGAGCGCGTCCGAAATCTGGGCAGAGTCGATATCACCCACGTTGAGTGAGACGATCGCCGAGCGCACGGGCTGGTCAAAGGCACCGTAGAGCTTAATCCCCGGAATATCGCGCACGCCGGCAAGGAAGCGCTCTGCAAGCGAGCGCTCATGCGCCGCAATCGCCTCGACCCCGCCTTGTGCCTCGATAAAGTCGAGGCCGGCAGAAAGGCCCGCGATACCGTGACCGTTGAGCGTGCCCGCCTCAAGGCGCGTGGGCCACTCAAGCGGCTGCAGCTCATCGAAGCTGTGCACGCCCGTGCCGCCCATGGCCCACGGCGCCACGTCAATGCCTTCCACCACGGCCAGGCCGCCGGTGCCTTGAGGTCCCATGAGCCCCTTGTGGCCGGTAAAGCACACCACGTCGAGCCCCATAGCATCCATGTCAATCTTCGCCGTGCCGGCAGACTGCGAGGCGTCGACGATCACCAGCGCACCTGCCGCATGGGCCATGGCCGCTACGCGCGCAATGTCGACCGCGTTGCCGGTTACGTTGGAGGCGTGCGTCACCACCACAGCACGCGTGTCCGGCGTCACCAACCGCTCGAGCTCGTCGTAGTCGAGCACGCCGTTCGCGTCGCAGCCCGCATGCTCAACCGCCACACCCTGTACCGCCGACAGGCGATTGAGCGGGCGTAACACCGAGTTGTGCTCGAGCACCGTCGTGACCACACGGTCGCCGGGGCGCACCACGCCACAGATGGCGGTGTTGAGCGCAGCCGTGGAGTTGGGCGTAAAGCACACATGGTCCGCTCTCGGGCAACCCAAAAGGCGCGCGAGCTTGGCACGGCAACCGTGAATCGTACGAGCCGCATCGAGAGCACCCGACGTGGCGCCGCGCCCGGCATTGCCGAGCGAGCACATCGCCTGCGTCACGGCATCGATGACCGTCTGAGGCTTGAGCATGGTCGTCGCCGCGTTATCCAGGTAGATCATCGCACGACCTCCCACATGTCAATCAACGTAAAACCCTCGGTGGGAACACCAGCTGCGGCAAGCTCGGCGCGCAGCAGCTCCTCATCGGCAGGCAACGCCTTCCACGCCAAGCCACAGCCGGCAGCGACCTCCCCGGGCACGGGAATCGTGCGCCCGGGAAGGCCGCGCTCGATGCATAGGGTCTCGCACCCCATGGCGGCCGCCGTGGTGGGAAACGTGATGACAAGCGCCGGACGCTTCTCCCTCATGGCAACTCCAACCAATACGCTACGGGCGCACGACGCGCACGGCCTGCTCCATCTTCTCCACGATCACGTACATGTTGGTGACCTCGCCCACCGCAAGCTGGTCTTTGATGCCAAAGTGGTCCAGGCAGGTACCGCAGGTGAGAATCTCGACGCCCTGCTCGGCCAGGCCCTTCAGGTCATCGAGCACCGGAGAGCCCTCGACGGTGAGCTTGGCGCCGCCGTTGTAGAACAGCATGGTCGCGGGCAGCTCCTCCTGCTGCGTCACGGCAAAGATAAACGCCTTCATGAGCTTGTGGCCCAGCTCGTCGTCGCCGCGGCCCATGCAGTCGGTGTAGACGGAAATGACGAGTTTGCCCTTGCCGGCGCTGGCATCACAGAAGGCAGCGCCATCCTGCTCGGGGTCCGCAACGGCCACGGCACCGGCGGTCGCCACGGTCACGTGCCACTCGGCGTCAGAAACCTTCTCGAACGAGGCCGTGCAGCCCTTCTCCTGCGCCATCTTGGAGATGTTCTTGACGGCGGTCTCGTTATCGACCGAGGTCACGACAACGCCCTCGCCATCGAGCTGCTTGAGCGCCTTAAGCGTCTTGACGACGGGCAGCGGGCAGGCATCGCCCATGGCATTGACTTCAATCTTGGTAGACATAGCATTTCCTTTCGAAAGAACCGTTCTAGAGAACGGTAAACAGTTACATAAACGTGCGGGCTAGCGGACAACGTGGACGGCAGGACCGCCCGGCACCGGCTCGCACACGCGGCCGACGACGGCGGCAACGCGCCCCTCGGCATGCAGACGGCGCGCAAGCTCATCCACATCGGCAGCAGGCGCCGCGATAAGCAGGCCGCCCGAGGTCTGCGGATCGTACAGCGCGTCGAGCATCCCCGGCTCCAGACCATCGTCGACTGCCACGCGCGGGCCAAAAAAGTCCTGGTTACGGTAGGCGCCGGCAGGGATAATGCCAAGGCGTGCCATGTCGAGCACCTGGTCAAAGAGCGGCACCGCCCCCGACACAAGCTCAATCTGCACGCCCGAGCCCTCGGCCATCTCGCACGCATGTCCGATCAGGCCAAAGCCCGTGATGTCGGTGCAGCCATGAAGCTCGAGGTCCTCGGCCAGACGAATCGGAGCCTCGTTGAGGGTCCGCATCGAGTCGAACATCGGGCTGGCATCATCCTGTTCGATGAGCTCGCCCTTAATGGCCGTAGTGATGATGCCCGAGCCGATCGCCTTGGTCAGCAGCAGAACATCGCCTACGCGTGCGCCGCTGTTGGCGAGCATACGGTCAAGCGCGACAAAGCCACTCACGGACAGGCCGTACTTGGGCTCGTCGTCGTTGATGGTGTGGCCGCCCGCGATGGCACAGCAGGCCTCGACGCACTTGTCGGCGCCGCCCGCCAGAATCTGGCCGGCAACCTCAACGCCCAGGCAACTGGGTATGCAAAGCAGGTTCATGGCATGGCTCGGCCGTCCGCCCATGGCGTATATGTCCGACAGCGAGTTTGCCGCGGCGATCTGGCCAAACAGGAACGGGTCGTCGACCATCGGTGGGAAGAAGTCGATGGACTGCACGAGGCCCAAGTTATCGCCAACGCGGAAGACACTCGCATCGTCGGAGGTATCGAACCCCACGAGCAGGTTGTCGTTATGCACATTGGGTAAGTCGCCCAGGACCTGGGCGAGGGCTCCAGGAGCCAACTTAGCGGCTCAACCGCTCGCGGCAGTCATCTGCGTGAGCTTCATGAGATCGTCAGCCATCGATACCTCCTCTCATCGGTCAATCAGTTCCTCCCAGTATACGCATGGCGGCGCCGAGAGCGGGCAATTTATCGCACCGGCCCCCTACGCGAGCGCCTGGGCTCGAATGGCCGCGCCGATGGCACCGGCAAAGCGGGCCTGGGGCGAGGTGGTGACCGGCGAGCCCACCAATGCGCCAAGACGCTCGACGACATAGGCATTTTCGCACAGACCACCGGTCAGATAGTACGGGGCGCCCGCGGCTTGCGAGGCCATGGTCGCCACACGCGACACGACGCTCTCGATCACACCGCGGGCAATGTTCTCGCGCGGCTCGCCGCGACCGATCAGACTAATGACCTCGCTCTCGGCAAACACCGTGCACATGCTGGATATCTTGGTGGGCTCGCCGGAACGCGCCAGGTCGGCAGCCACGTCATAGCCAGCCGCTGCCAGTGCCTCGCGCAGCCGCTCGGAAGCATCGACCGAGGAGAACCCGGTTGGCTGCACGCAGGTCCACGTCACCGAATCCACCCCATCGACCACAGCGGCCTTAGCCGCCGTAGAAGCCCTCGAGCTCCTCCTTGAGCAGGCGGCACTCCTCGTACCAGCCTTCACGCTCGTAGGCGCGGTCGCGACCCTGAGGAAGATGCAGAATGTGCGTACGCTTGAGCTCCCCCAGCAGCTCGTACATCTTCTTCTTGCCGTCGCAGGTGGTCTCGCCGATGATCATGTCGCTAAAGTACGTAAACGGGCACTTTTGCGAGTAGGCAAAGCCGTACGTCGACTTGATGAGCGGACACAGATTTGCCGGCAGCACCTTCTCGCCCTCGGGAATCACCTCGTCGGACGTACCGCACAGAGCCACGCTTGCAGCCCCCGCGGCATCGTCGTACGACAGCGTCGTGTGCCGTCGTTTAATAAATAATTATCTTAATTGATAAGAATTTGTCATCCCTCATTCGGCGAACGGCAAGACAAAGCCGCCGAGACTTATATCCCCGACGGCATTACCCGGCGCTATCGACAGACCAAATGAATCCTGCTCGCATCAAAATGCATGCGCAGCGTCTCGCCCGCTTGCGGCAGCCCGTCGACAGGTACGCTCACCTTGTTGACCTTCCACTGCAGACGCGTTGGCGCATCGACGCGCGGTACGTCCAGCAGCACCAGGCGCTCAAAGCGCGAATCGCTCACTCGGGCCACGTGCAAATCATAGCTGTTGCGGCCCCGCTCGGCACGGTTGTCCACATGGAAGTAACTTGCGCGAATGCCCAGGTACACCACATTATCGGGAACCTCGCGACCCACGTTAAAGGTCATGCCCCAGTCGAGGGCCTCAACTTCCTCGGGCCCGATCTTTCGTGCGCGGCTTGTGTTCTTGCAGCCCGTCAGGCGCAGCGCCGCCAGCGTCTGCGGACGGCGGACCACGTCCTCGACGGAGCCGATCTCCTCCACATGCCCGTTATGCATCACGCAGATGCGCTGGCAGAGGCGGCACGCTTCGTCAATGTCATGGCTCACGTAGAGCACGGTGCGGTTGCAGACATCGAACAAGTCGAGCATGTTCTGCTCGAGGGCGCTCTTAAGATAGGAATCAAGCGCGCTCATGGGCTCGTCGAACATAAAGATGCCCGGATGCGCCGCCACCATGCGGGCGAGCGCCACGCGTTGCTGCTGCCCGCCCGAAAGGCGCGCGGGGTAGCGGTCGGCAAAATCGGCCAGGCCGAAAATGCCCAGATAGCGCTCCGCCAACCTTTTGCGCGCCGCGGCGTCGCCCGCGTCCTTTACGCCGGCACATACGTTATCGGCCACCGTCATGTTGGGAAAGAGCTGATAGTTTTGGAACAGCAGGGCACATTTTCGCTCCTGGGGCGACAGGTTGATGCCCGCCGCCGAGTCAAAAAAGGTCACACCGTTGACGACGATCTTGCCCTCGTCGGGCGTCTCCACGCCGGCAATGCAGCGCAACGTACAGCTCTTGCCGCAGCCCGAGGCGCCCAGCAGCGCCACACGCTCCTCGCCGGCCTCAAGCTGCATGTCGAGTGTAAACCCGGGATAGTGCTTTTTGATATCCAGAACGAGCGACATGGCCTATCGACTTCCCTCCGAGACGGCGTCATCGCGCATGAGCTCGGCCAGCGCCTCGCGATCGATACGCAAGGCATCGCCGCCCGCCGGGTCGAGCGAATCGCCCTGTCCGGCGAGATCTTTGGCCTGCTTGCGCTCCGCACGGGAAAGGCCGCGCTCGCGGCACTTTTGCGAATGCGCCGTGTACATGTTGATGAACAGGATGACCAGGAAGCAGAACATGATCACGACGGCGACCCAAAAGAGGGCCACCGACGTGTTGCCGCCCATCCATTCAAAGTAAATGGCGATGGGAATGGTCTGCGTAATGCCGGCGTAGTTGCCCGCAAAGAACAGGGTGCAGCCAAACTCGCCCATCGCGCGGGCAAAGGCGAGCACCGTGCCGGCGGCGATGGAGGGCCAGCCGAGCGGCATCATGAGCTTGGCAAAGATGCGACGTTCGGACCATCCCAAGGTTCGCGCGGCGTCGAGCATCTGCGTGTCGAGGCTCTCGAAGGCACCGAGTGCCGTACGGTAGACCAGGGGAAACGACACCACCACGGCAGATATCACCGCCGCCGGCCACGTAAAGACAATCGAGATGCCGTGCGCGATGAGCCACTGGCCCGCCCCGGTCGAGCGGCCAAACAGCATGAGGAGCAAAAAGCCGCAGACCGTGGGCGGCAGCACCATAGGAATCGTAAAAACCGAATCGAGCAGGCCCTTGATGCGACTCGAGGTACCCATAGTCTTCCACGCGGCAAACAGGCCCAGCGCAAAGGAGATCAGCAGGGCAAGGCCGCTCGTTTTAATGGACACCCAAAACGGGCGATAGTCGATGTCGCCAAAGAAGGCTGCGGCGCGCTCCGCCAGCGACGGCGGCACCGTCGTCGACACGTCCGCATACCGCACGAGGGCGGCGTTATCGCTCCACAGGACGCCGTCACCCAAATCTAGCTCGGCATTCGCGGCGTCGGCGGCATTCACTACCGTGTAGTAATCGCCGTTGCCGCCCTTCACCTTAAACTGATAGCGGTAATCGCTCTGCACCAGCGCGTTATCCGAGGTAAAGACCCATTCGAGATTAGAGTCCTCCAGCAACGCCCCACCCATGGAGTGCGACTTGTCGAGCCCCACGAGCATCTTCTTGAGCGCCTTTTGGTCATCTGCCTTTGAGATATCGAGCCCCGCGTCTTTGGCGGCATGGGCGTCGAGCCAGACCACGATGCTCTCAGGCGTCGTCACCGTCACGAGGGTCGTCTTCTTGTAGATAGGAAAACGGTAGCCCTCGGGCTGACCCGCAAACGCACGGGCCGTGCCCTTGGCATTGCGCTCAAACGCGTTGAGGCCAAACCCGACGCCATCGATAAGCGCGGAATCTTCGGTCGCCTGGCGGCCATCGGCGGTGGTGAAGAGTGCCTCGGCCCGAGCAACCCCGGGCGGTGCGGTCAGCACGCACAGAACCGCAGCCAGCACGGCGAGCAGGCGAATCGTTTTCCTTGGCACGGGCGACTCCTCAAACACAGGGCAACGGCGCGCGGACACGCCGGTTCAATCAAAAGGGCGGGCGATCGCGAGAACGCCCGCCCTCAAGCATATCGTTATGCAGCGATGTTGCGAACTACGCGGAAAGCTCAAAGCCGTACTTAGCCCAAATCTTCTGGGCTTTCTTGTTGGTCAGGCAGAAGTCGATGAACGCCTTGGCCTCGTCGGCGTGCTCGGAGATATCGTCGACAGCGCCGGGATACACGATGGGCTTGTGCGAGTCCTCGGGGCACACGAAGGTCTCCTCGATGCCGTCGTAGCGGAAGATATCGGAGCTGTAGACAAAACCGGCCACGCAATCGCCCGTAGAGACGTAAGACGCAGCGGTGCCGACCTTGTCGGCCAGAGCCACCTTGTCGGCGAAATCGGGTGCATACTCGCCGTCGTCGCCCTCGGTGCCGGTGTAGAGGCCCACGGAGGCCAGGGCCTGGTTGGCGTACTTGCCAGCGGGAACGGTCTTGGCGTCGCCGATGGCGATCTTGCCGTCCAGGTTCGCGACGTCGGCGATGGCCTCGACCCTGGTGTCGGAGCCCTCGGCGCGAATGATCACGAGGTCGTTGACGAACATGTCCTCACGCGTGTCGGCGTCGACGAGCTCGGCGGCCTCGGCGTCATCCATGGTGCCCTTGGAGGCCGTGATGAGTACGTCGACGGCGGCACCGGCGCGCATCTGCTCGACAAGGTCGCCAGACGCCTTAAACTGCGTGTCGGCAAACGTGGTGCCGGTCTGGTCGGTATAGAGCTTCTGAACCTCGGGCAGGGCCTTCTCGAGCGAGTTGGCAGCAAAGACTTGCAGCTCGACAGCCTTCTTGGAAGATGCCTTAGCAAAACCGGCATCGGAGCCAGTCGGCCCAGACGTCTTGTTGCCGGAACAGCCGGCAAGGCCAAGGCCGGCAGCGGCGACAGCGGAAAGTGAAACGAACCCGCGGCGAGAAACCGTATCGAACATGTTCAACCCTTTCGAACGCTACGCCCGGGCACCCCGCCGCAAGCTTTATTCTGTTACTAGATTATACTTTTGCACGAATAGTGTTTGTGATAAATATTTCTCGTCTAATAATTTTCCTTTACCGATAACCACGAGACGGCCCGCACTGTCGCTGCATAAAAAAGGCGGAGCAGCCCGTAAGGTCACTCCGCCGCAGGTAATGCGCTTATTTGGCGTGCCCGCCCCCCGCCGTCATTTGAGCTGCGTGCTCCAGCTGGTCGCTCACAGCCTCCCAGCTTTCGCGGGCCGCTTTCGTTGATCCCGGAAAGTTGATGACAAGCGTATGCCCACGCTGCATGCACACGGCGCGCGAAAGCATAGCGCGGCGCGTCTTGGTCATGGAGTACGCACGGATTGCCTCTGCAATACCCGGTACATCGCGGTCGCAGACGGCACGCGTCGCCTCGGGCGTCACGTCACGCATCGAAAGGCCCGTGCCGCCGCAGGTAAGCACGACATTGGCGTGGTACTCATCGGCCGCTTCCACAATGGCATCACCGATCTCGCTGATGTCGTCGCGCACGACCACATGTGAGGCGACCGCCCAGCCCTGCGCCGCGATGAGTTCCTCGAGCGCAGCACCCGCCTCGTCCTGGGCAAGATCGCGCGTATCCGAGCACGTCACAATCGATATCTTCAGCTCCATAGCATTCCTCCTATAGCACCGTGCCCTCAGGCAAGTCGACACGCACGACATCCACGACGTCGCCCGCCTTGAGGTCACACGGGCCTTCGCCAATACGCAGCAGGCAGTTGGCCCGCTGCATCGTGCCGAGCAGCGCCGAATTCTGCGTCTTGGCCTCGGTCACCAACAGCTCACCGGTCTCGGGGTCGCGCAAAACCGTGGCACGATCGAAGAAGCGGCGATGCTGTCGCTTCTTCACGCCGTGTGTGAGCTTCGCCTGCTGCACGGGACGCACGCCCTCGGCAAAGCCGCGCATCTTGCGGATCGCCGGGCGGGCGAGCATCTCAAAGCCCACATACGCCGCCGCGGGATTGCCCGAAAGTCCCAAATATGGCTTGCCCCCAAGTAGGCCAAACGTGATGGCCTTGCCGGGACGCATCGAGATGCGGTCGAACAGCACCTCGCCCTCGCGCCGAACGAGCGCCGTCACATAGTCGTAATCACCCGCAGAGGCGCCACCACTCGTAATGACAAAATCGCACTCCTGCGCGGCGCGATGCACCAACTCGGCAATCGCCTGCTCATCATCGGGCGCAATGCCGTAGAACACGGGCTCGGCTCCTGCATCGAGCGCCTCGGCCATCAACGCCGACGAGTTGGAGTCGCGAATCTGCCCGCGCGCCGGCACGTCACTCGGTGCGACCAGTTCCGTCCCCAGCGAGATAATGCCCACGCGCGGCGCGGCATGCACCTTCACGCTCGCATACCCGGCGCTCGCCAGCAAGCCGGCGCCCGCCGGAGCCACAACCTCTCCAGCGTACATCACGACGTCGCCAGTATGCGCTTCCTCAGCAGCCGATCGAACGTTCTCCCCCACCTTGGCAGGCGCCGAGAATCTCACACGCGAACCCTCGTTGCCGTCACCGTCGAGCACATCGACGATCTCGTACTTCACCACGGCATCGGCACCTTCAGGTACCGGCGCGCCCGTCATGATACGAACCGTGTCGCCCGCGCCGATTGCGCCCTCAAAGACATGGCCCGCCGCCTCGTGCCCCACGACAGAAAGCGTCACGGGCGCATCGGTGGACGCTTTGGCGAGGTCGACGGCGCGCACGGCATATCCGTCCATAGCGCTGTTGGCAAACGGCGAAATGTCGATATCGGCCACCGCGTCCTCGGCCAAGGGAAGACCGGCGGCCTGCCACACGGGAATCTCGACGAAATCGGTCGGAGCAACGTGCGACAGAACAATCGACTGCGCGTCCTCCAGCGGAATGAGTTTCTCTGCCATATGCACCTCTTAATGCCACAGCGCACAACGGGGGCGCCAATTCTTTATGCTTGTCTCAGTATAATCCCCTGCCGCACGACGGCGAAACGACCCACGTTCTCGAATACATCTGTCGGCCGCAAGCCGCGAAACAGAACCGAAACCAACCTGCCGGTTTGTCACGTTTGGCACGTTCTATAATGCTCGTGTTGCAACCTAAAAGAGGAACGTATGGCTTTTACCGACAAACCCGAAAGCGCAAACGAGGCGCAGGATCATTCCCAGCCGCTCGACGACGACGGCTTTTTCTCCCTGAACGACGTCATCATGGCAGGCAGGCAACAGCTCACCCGCTCCGAGCATCTCTTGGCTGCCGACACGCGCCGCAATGCCCACAACCTACTCGCGAGCGCTAAGTTGCTCGTACTCGTCGTCATCGTCTCGCTCGCCATGGGCGTTGCCGCTTGGGCGTTTTTGGCCTCGTTGAATATCGCGACCGACTATCGCGAGCACCATACGTGGATTTACGCGCTGCTTCCCGTTGTGGGCGTTGCCACCGCATGGGCGTACAAAAACCACGGTCTTGCCGCCAAACGCGGTAACAACCTGGTCATCGACTCCGCTCTGGGCACACGCCTCATCCATAAGCGCATGGCCGTCCTCACCTTCGTCTGCTCCACGCTCACGCACCTAACGGGCGGATCGGCCGGTCGCGAGGGAGCCGCGGTGCAGATTGGCGGCACCATCGCCAGCAACATCTCAAGCCTCGCCCACCTCAAAAAGCATGACCACCACGACCTCATGCTCGCCGGCATCTCGTCGGCCTTTGGCGCCGTATTCGGTTCGCCCCTTGCCGGAGCTTTCTTTGGCATGGAGATGTGCTTTATCGGCAAGATCGACTACACCGCAGGGATCTACTGCCTGGTCGCCTCGTTTACCGGCTACTTTACATCACTCGCCCTGGGTACCGAGTACGAAGCGAATGCCATCGCCAGCGTTCCCGCCATGACGCCCAAAACGGTCGTTATCGTTGTTATCAGCGCCATTATCTTCGGTCTGACGGCACGCCTCTTTGCCTGGTCGGTTCGAACCGTCAAGAGCCTGTACGGTCGCTTTATCACCAATTACCTCGTTCGCGCACTTATAGGCGCACTCGTGGTTTTGGCTGTCTATGTTCTCCTCGACGCCTGGGACTACGCCGGCCTTTCCACGTGGCTTTCGGGCGCCGGGTTTGCCGGCAACACCACCCTCGCCGACGCCGCCATCAAGCTCGTCGTAACGGCACTCACCCTGGGTGCCGGTTTCCAAGGCGGCGAGGTCACGCCCCTGTTTGGCATCGGTGCGGCACTCGGTGGCTGGATCGGTTGCCTTACCGGGCTCGACCCCAGCTTTCTGGCGGCTCTCGGCATGCTCGGCGTGTTCTGTGCCGGCCTTAACGTGCCCATCACCACCTGCATGATGGCCATCGACCTGTTCCACGGCACGGCCGCCGGGTTCTTTGTCATCGTGGCCTTTCTCAGCTATCTCGCCGGCGGACACCGCGGCGTGTACCCTGCCCAGCGCATCATCTCACCCAAGCGCCGTTCGCTTATAGTGGATGAGGGCGGTACGGTAGCGGATGCTATCGAGCGCCATAACGACCTGATAGAGTAGACGTAAGTATTCGCCGTGCAGCCACAATCGGGGGGCAATTCGACCCGAGCGCGACCGCACCGTCACGCCATACGCCGGGAGTCGCCCATGCACGCAACTGAATTTGGTCGAACGCTCATCATCGCCAACCCAGCCGCCCAATCGGGTGCGGCGCGCGAAGTTGCCGAGCGCCTGCAACGCTTTTTGGACATGACTGCACGCGCATCCCAGTTTGACCTGGTATTGACCGAGCGTATGGGGCACGCCAAGGAGCTGGCCGCACAGGCTCAGGGCTATCGCACCGTTATCGCCCTTGGCGGCGACGGCGTGATCCACGAGGTCGTCAACGGGCTTATGGCACAAAAGGAGGACCCCCGCCCCGCTCTTGCCATCCTACCCGTGGGTTCCGGCAACGATTTTGCCCAAACGCTCGGTATAGAAGATTTCTCCGGCAAGGATTTTGGCGCGCTGCTCACCTGCGAGCTGCAGCGTCAGGACATCGGTCGCATTCGCTCCTGGAACCCCGCAAGCGGTAGCGGCGAGGCTTGCGTTGAGTACTACGACCAGACGCTCTCCGTCGGTATTGACGCCGCCATCGGCCTAGGCACCACCGAGCTGCGCAAAAAGACGGGCCTCACCGGCGCTCCGCTCTACACCCTCTCGGGACTTGAACAGTTTGGCCTGCGCTATCGCAACTACCCCATGACAGTCAGCTTTGACGGCGCGCCCGCCGAGCGCGTGAGGGCGATCATCATGGCGATTCAGCTGGGCCCCACCTATGGCTCGGGCTATCGTATCTGTCCCGACGCCGACCCGTGTGACGGCATGCTCGACGTTTGCTACGCCTGCGGCCCCGTTCCGCGCGCGGTCGCGCTTCCCATGTTTCTTTCGGCCAAGGACGGCCACCATACCAAGTTGCCGCCGGTTTGCATACGCCGCTGCCGCCATGCCGAGCTCACCTTTGAGGAGCCCGACTACCCCATTCAGGCCGACGGCGAACCTGTTATCGCCTCGCGCATCGAAGTCGACATCCTACCCGGCGCCCTCCAAGTCTGGAGCCCAACCCGCTAACCACCCCTAAGTTGGGGTGAAATAGGGACTGTTTATGCAGGTAAAGCCGCAAAACAGCCCCTATTTCACTGCAACTTATCGAGAAGATCACTCCTCCCCGCCCGGCTTGCGGCGGTTGGCCTTTTTAATGGCGTTGAAGTGCTTGTCATTAAGTCTGCGCTGGCGAGAGCGCTGAGGCACCTTGGTCTTTACGCGTCGACGCGGTGGACGCCCGCGACGCTCAAGCTCAGCGCGCAGCTTACGCAAACAGCAGCTACGATTTTGGAACTGGCTGCGACTCTCGCGCGCCGTCACGGTAATCCCCGTAGGGATATGTTTCATGCGCACCGCCGAGTCCGTCGTGTTCACGCCTTGCCCGCCCGGACCCGTCGCGCGAAACACCTGCACCTCGCAATCGCGCGCCAGCTCCTCGACCGACATCTCGACATAGCGCGCATACTCACGCCATCCCATCTTGTTCTCATCCATATCAACACCTCCCCTCATACAAAAAATGTGACAAAGGGACAGTCCCTTTGTCACATCGCATACCAATCGCTTGTGTTGCGAGCCTAGGCGAAGGTGATCTCGCCGTTCTCGCAGTCCATATCGGCGATACGGGCCAGGCTCTCAACACGGAAGCCGCGCTCGCGGAGCTTATCGCCACCGCCCTGGAAGCCCTTCTCCACCGCAATGCCAATGCCGGACACCTCGGCACCCGCAGCCTCGCAGATCTTGATAAGACCCTCGAGCGCGCATCCGTTGGCCAGGAAGTCGTCGATAATCAGGACCTTGTCGCCCTCGGACAGGAAGCGCTTGCCAACGATGACCGGGTACTCCTTCTGCTTGGTAAAGGAATAGATAGTCGTGGCATACTGCTCGCCGTCGAGGTTGATGGACTGCGCCTTCTTGGCAAAGACCACCGGCACGCCGCCAAAATGCTGGGCTGCGATGCAGGCCATTCCAATGCCCGAAGCCTCGATCGTAAGGATCTTGTTAATCTCGGCATCCTCGAACAGACGGGCCCACTCGGCGCCCATGTGGTCAAACAGTTCAACGTCGCACTGATGGTTGAGGAAAGCATCAACCTTAAGGACATTACCAGCCTTTACGATGCCGTCATGGCGAATACGGTCCTCAAGCTCCTGCATGGCGCAACCCCTTCTCGCGGCAACGATACCGCGCGATTAATAAACGTTGCTCGATAGTCTACCACGGACCGACCCCCGCCCGCCCCACAAGCCGCATCGCACCACAAAGCCGCATCGCCGCACAAGCCGCAAGCAGATACACCGAGCTTACCAGCTGAATGCGATCGAGGCCCACGCCCAGCACCTTTTGCATCACGGGCAGCGCCACGGTCACGACGGTCGAATCCAGACACACCATAAACGTCATGATGAGCACCGTAAACAGAATCGCCCATTTGTTCTTGCCATGGGTGTCCCCCTCAACAGCTATGTGTTCGTGGCGCAGTTGCTCTGCGGTTTCTCCATATCCATCCTTTCGAGTGGCGCAACACAAAAACGGGGCCCCAATCGCCTGCAAACAGTCGCGATTGGGGCCCCGCCTACGGTATCGGAGCTAAAGGTCGCCGAAGCTTTCTGCCGGCATCGGCGCCTTGCACGAACGCTAGCCTAGCACTGCTCGAGCGCCTGCTCAAGGTCGGCAATCAGATCGGCCGTGTCCTCGAGGCCGCACGACAGGCGCACCATGTCGGCGGAGATGCCACAGGCGATAAGCTCCTCATCGTTCATCTGGCGGTGCGTGGCGTTAGCGGGGTGCAGGCAGCAAGTGCGGGCGTCGGCCACATGCGTGGCGATCTGAGCGAGCTTGAGGCTCTTCATAAAGGTCTCGGCCGCCGCGCGACCACCGTTAAAGCCAAAGCTCACAACGCCGCAGGTACCGTTGGGCATGTACTTTTGAGCTAGGTCATAGTACTTGTCGCCCTCCAGACCCGGATAGCTCACGAAGCGCACCTTGGGATGGCTCTGCAGGAACTTGGCAACAGCCAGGCCGTTCTCGCAATGACGCGGCATGCGCACATGCAGGCTCTCGAGCGAGCTGTTCAGGAAAAACGCCGCCTGCGGGTTCTGCATGGGGCCGAGGTCGCGCATGAGCTGAGCGGTTGCCTTGGTAATGAAGGCGCCCTCGCGACCGAACTTCTCGGCATAGGTCACGCCGTGGTAGCTCTCATCGGGCGTGGTGAGACCCGGGAACTTGTCCGCATGGGCCATCCAATCAAACTGGCCGTGGTCGACGATCACGCCGCCCAGGCAGGCCCCATGTCCATCCATGTACTTGGTGGTGGAGTGCGTAACGATATCGGCGCCCCACTCAAAGGGACGGCACATCACGGGCGTCGGGAAGGTGTTGTCGACCATCAGCGGCACGCCGTGGTCATGCGCGGCCTTGGCAAAGCGCTCAATATCGAGCACGGCAAGGGCGGGGTTGGCGATCGTCTCGCCAAAGACGAGCTTGGTATTGGGCTCAAAGGCTGCCTCGAGCTCCTCATCGGTGCAATCGGGGGCAACGAACGTGCAGGTAACGCCCATACGACCCATGGTATGGGCAAGCAGGTTGTAGGTACCGCCGTAGATGGCCGAGCTTGCGACCACATGATCGCCGGCGCCGGCCACGTTAAAGATCGCGAGGAAGTTCGCAGCCATGCCCGAGCTCGTGAGCATCGCAGCGGTGCCGCCCTCCATCTCGCAGATCTTGGCGGCAACCAGATCGCACGTAGGGTTCTGCAGACGGCTGTAGAAATAACCAGACTCCTCCAGGTCAAACAGCTTGCCCATGTGCTCCGACGTGTCGTACTTCCACGTGGTGGACTGGTAGATGGGCACCTGGCGCGGCTCCGCGTCTCCCGGGTGATAGCCGCCCTGAACACATGTCGTACCGATGGTCTGCTCGCTCATATCTAGCTCCCTTGCCTGGGTTACATTTTTATCCGGTTCACGATACCGCTACCCCGCACCCCTCTCAACCCATCCCCAAGGTAGGTTATGGGACAAATCAACCGGGGCATTTATCGCAGATCTTGGCATTTATTCGATAGATAAAAATGAGGCATACATGAGGCTTTCGATGAACAAATGCATCGGCAAGGGTACCATAGGCGAGTACACCGTTACCGAGGAGACAACGATGAAGCAAATCGATACTGCCCAGCTCGACATCACCGCCTGTCAGGCTCAGGCTGCCGAATACCACGCCCGTGGCTTTAACTGCGCACAGGCCGTCGCCTGCACGCTCGCACCCTCCGTCGGGCTCGACCCCCAGACCGCCTTTATCCTCACCGAGGGCTTTGGCGCCGGCATGGGCGGCATGACCGAGACCTGCGGCGCTATCTCGGGCGCCGTGGCCATCATGGGCTTTGTAATGAGCGACGGCATGGATAACCCCAAGACCAAGGGCCAGACTTACAAGCTGTCGCGCGAAATCGCCAAGCGTTTTAAAACGAAAAACACGACGACCGTCTGCGGCACGCTCAAGGGCATCGGATCGGACAATGGTCCGCTCCGCAGCTGCCCCGGCTGCATCGACGACGCCATCGAGATCGCCTGCGATGTGCTAAAGCAGTTCGCCGAGTAAACGGCGGCAACAGAAAACGACGGCCGGCGTGCTTGGGATTCATCCAAAAGCACGCCGGCCGTCGCCGTTAGAACTCGGCAAATTTGGGAGCGCCGACCTCAAGCTCCTCGCGCCCCGCCATAAGCTCGCGCATCTTAGCGCAAAACGGCTCCTGCTCCCCCGCCTTAAACACCAAATGAATCGTCACGGCATCCGCGTAATCGGTATCCGAAACCTTGGCACCCGAATCCTGCGCCAAACGAACCACCTGCTCATACTGCGGATAGGCCACGTGCACGTCAACAGGCACGACGCTCGTCATCTCAACGACCTGCCCTGCCTCCTGAGCAGCTGCCACCGCCGCCTGCGTCGCCGCGGTATAGGCGCGCACCAAGCCACCGGGCCCCAACAGCGTGCCGCCAAAATAGCGCGTCACCACGCAGCAAACATTTTTGAGTCCAGCGCCGCGCAACACCTCGAGCGTCGGCATGCCGCTCGTGCGGCTCGGCTCACCGTCATCACTCTGACGCTCGCGTCCATCGACCAAAATCCATGCAGGAACATTGTGTCGAGCGTCGTAATGACGCTTGCGAACCATCTCGATGAAGGCATTCGCCTCATCCTCGGATTCAATATGGACCAGCTGGGCAATAAACCGGCTCTTGCGATCCACAAACTCGCCAGAAGCCTCAATATTCGATCGCAGAGTAAAATAGCTGTCCAACAAAGCCCCTCAACAAAACTAAGCGCGGCAACAAACAGCCTCAATAATACGGCAAAGACAGCACCGTTGTCCTCGCCAACAAGAGCGAAAACGCCAATGATGCCGTCACCAACAGCGAGAACCCGTCAGCGCGAGCAAGGTGCCTTGAAAGACGAGATTGCAACAGAAATGAGGCTGCCGATGACCAGGCAAAAACAGCGAGATGCCAAGAACGGAACCGCCGATGATTCCGTCAACGAAAGCGAGAACCCGTCAGCGCGAGCAAGGTGCCTTGAAAGACGAGGGCATTGACCTTATGGTCATGCCCGAAGGCTTGAAAGGCAGATTGTCGCGCTGACGGGTTCGCAGCGTCAACAAAGTGCCGAGTGGGCCTATAAGCCGGGTTCTGTCGTGAACGGTCATTTATCTTGTCTGCACGTTACCGTGCAGCTCCACGCACGCTACCCGAACGCGGACCGGGCCGGCCCATAGCGTTCCTATTCGCGCTTGCTCCGGATGGGGCTTGCCAAGCCGCCGTGTTGCCACGACGCTGGTGGTCTCTTACACCACCGTTTCAGCTTTTCCCTTTACGCCTTGCGGCGCAGGTGGGAGTCTTCTTTTCTGCGGCGCTTTCCGTCGGATCACTCCGCCCGGCCGTTAGCCGGCATCCCGCCCTCTGGAGCCCGGACTTTCCTCACGCGTGCCGCAAGCAGCACATCGCGCGACCGTCTGGCCCACTCAGCAGTGCAAGAGTGTAACACACCGTTGCCGCAGGCAAAGGCACAACACAAGCGTTCGACACGATATACCAAGAACCATGCCATGCAGTACAATAGGGTTGTCGATGGGCAACGTCGCCAGTCGAGACGCGACCGCGCTCCGCACCCCTCCGTCTACTCGGTGCGTTCCCGCCTCCTCCCCGAGGCGGGATGTCGGCATTTTCATGCACCGACAACCCAATAGCCCCCGTGAACAGCCCGGACAGCGTTGCGCACGAGTAGCATTGCGCACCTCACCGGCAAACGCAAAAAGGGACCCGTCCATTGCGGACGGATCCCTTAAAGCAAGTGATCGTCAAACCGATTTACTCGGCGTCGGTCTCCTCGTCCTTCTTCTCGGAAGGCAGCGGGGTAACCTCGATCTCGACGCCCAGAGTCTCAGCAGCGGACTTCATAGACAGGGAGATACGACGACGGTCGAGGTCGATCTCCATGACCTTGACCTGAACCTTGTCGCCCACGTGGGTGACCTGAGAAGGCTGGTCGACGTGCTTGTTGGCCATCTCGGAGATGTGCACCAGGCCCTCGATGCCCTCGCCCAGATCGACGAAAGCGCCAAACGGGACAAGCTTGGTCACAGTGCCCTCGACGATAGCGCCGACGGGGTACTTCTTGACCAGTGCGCGCCACGGATCCTCGGTGGTCTGCTTGAGACCCAGGGAGATGCGCTCGCGGTTGAGATCGACGTCGAGAACCTCGACCTCGACCTCCTGGCCGACCTTGACAACCTCGGAAGGATGGTTGACGTGGTTCCAGGAGAGCTCGGAGATGTGGATGAGACCGTCGATACCGCCGAGGTCGACGAAGGCGCCGAAGTCGACGATGGAGGAAACGGTGCCCTGGAGACGCATGCCAGACTTGAGCTTGGACAGGATCTCGGAACGCTCGGCCTTACGGGACTCCTCAAGCACGACGCGACGGGAGAGAACGACGTTGTTGCGGTTGCGGTCCATCTCGATGACGCGGGCCTCGATGCGGGTGCCCATGTAGGAGGTGAGGTCCTTGACGCGACGGAGGTCGACGAGGGAAGCGGGCAGGAAGCCACGCAGGCCGATGTCGAGGATCAGGCCGCCCTTGACAACCTCGATAACCTCGCCCTCGACGTTCTCGCCGGAGTTGAACTTCTCCTCGATGCGGTTCCAAGCACGCTCGTACTCGGCACGCTTCTTGGAAAGGACCAGACGACCGTCCTTGTCCTCCTTCTGGAGAACCAGGGCCTCGATGGAATCACCGAGTGCAACGATGTCTGCAGGGTTAGCGTCCTTGCGGATGGACAGCTCGCGGACCGGGATAACGCCCTCGGACTTGAATCCGATGTCAACGAGCACCTCGTCATGCTCGATCTTAACGACAGTACCGTTAACGAGATCGCCCTCATCAAAGTCGGTAATCGTACCGTCGATGAGGTTGTTCATCTCCTCCTCGTTGACATCGTCAAGAGAGAAAATGGACGAGTTCTGAATCTCACTCAAAGGTGGACCCCTTTCGAACTACGGGGCCCCGATTGCTAGGACCTACAGAAGGGTGCGACAAGCACACAACGTTTAGGAACACTCGGGAGCCGACAGATACTAATGTGACGCTTATGCAATCACGTTCGTATAGGTTACGTGGAAATCACTTCGATTTCAAGCGTGAACTGCGATTTTTTACTCGTATGGAGACTTTTTCGCAATCTTGTGAACGACCGTCTCCATAAGTTGACGATAAGCAGTTGAGTATACGGCTTTGGGGTAAAGTATCCGGAGCCAACGTTCTAAACAATTTTTCGAGAAAGGTGCCCGCGTGCTCAAAGCAGTCGTTTTCGATATGGACGAGACGCTTCTCAGCATCAATCTCAACGCGTTTATCCTTCGCTATTTTAAGGATGTCTCGTCAATGCTCGCGGATATCGGACGATGCAGCCGCGGTGGCACGATGGCACGCCTCGGCACCATCCTGGTCGACCTCAACGCCAATCGCCGAAGCGGCACGGACAATCGCACCAATCTTGAGTTTTACCGCACCGAGGTCGAGCGCAGGTGCGGCATCTGCCTCTCGGACCCACTCATCTATGAGGCTTTTACCTACTATGAACGCGAAGTTCTCCCGTACAAGAATGACGATGCCATCAATGCCCACGCCATGCCGGGTGCACACGCCGCACTCCAGGCTGTACGGGACGCAGGACTGCGTTGCGCACTCTTTACCAACCCCAGCTTTCCCCAGGGGGCCATCGAATGCCGCATGGGTTGGGGTGACCTGGCCGACGCCCCCTTTGAGCTCGTGACGCACATGGGAAACGCCACCCGTTGCAAGCCCGATGCCACCTATTACCTGGAGCAGCTGCAGGCCATGGGGCTCGAACCGCACGAGGTCCTTATGGTGGGCAACGACCCCAAGCGCGACTTCCCCAGCCCCGACTGCGGCATTCAAACCGCCTATGTGGGCCAAGGAAAGCCCGGCCGAGCCACCTGGCGTGGAACCATGGAAGACTTCGCCCGCGACTTTAACGCCGTAGTAGAAGCCTTCTACGAGCACCAAATAGCCGACGAACTAAGCTAGTCCCCAAATCAGGAATGGGGCGCACATTTGCCCCACGCTTCGTTACGTGGGCAACGGCTTGAGGGCAAGATGCGATGCCCCAGTGTCCTAGGCCGTGATCATTTTGACGCGTTCGCCGATTTTGGCGTCGCGCTTGTCGGAAATAACAGTAAAGCCCTCCAGGTCGCACACCTTTACATTTGAAAACACGTGGAACTTGGAGCTATCGGCGAGTACGTAACTCGCTTGGGAATTCTGCATCACGATACGTTTTTTGATAGCCTCGGGATAACCTGGCGTCATGATGCCGCGGTCCTCGTCCACCGCGTTGACACCTATAAACGCCCGGTCAAAGTACAGCTCGCGCAGCGCGCTCTCAACCATAGGACCGGTGAGCGAGCAGGTAACGGGGTTGAAGTCGCCGCCAATTACCACCACCTTAGCAGCAAGCTCGCCCGTAAACCGACATGCATAGCCGTTGGTGGTGTAGATAGTCACCGGCTTGTCGACGAGCAGGCTCAGGAGCGCCGTCGCGGTGTTACCGGAGTCGACAGCGAGATGAGACCGTCACGCCCGAAGACCCCGCTTTCGCCGCCGAGGAACGCGCGGCGCACGTGGCCCATGAGGAGCGGCTCGAGCATATCGAGGGGCTCCTTCCCAAGAAGGGAAACGACCCTGCGGGACGACACGGCGAAAACCATCGTTGATTCCGGCAAGAGACGCCGTTTCTCTGGTACCTTCATCTTCAACCCAGACCGACAATGCCGGCCAGGCACTTAACCCAAAAGGACACAGCATGCCCAACGAGCTCAGCTATGAGGTCAGCCTCGAGCGCAGCAACCAGATCCGCGCCGACCTGCCGCAGCACCCCGAGAAGTACACCATGCTCACCGGCGACCGCCCCACCGGCCGTCTGCACCTGGGCCACTACTTCGGCACGCTCAAGAGCCGTGTCGAGCTGCAGAACATGGGCGTGCACACCAACGTGCTCATCGCCGACTACCAGGTCATCACCGACCGCGACAGCACCGATAACATCCAGGACAACGTCTACAACATGGTCATCGACTACCTGGCCTGCGGCCTGGACCCCGACAAGACGATGATCTACACGCACTCCGCCGTGCCCGCGGCAAACCAGCTTATGCTGCCGTTCTTGTCGCTCGTCTCCGAGGCCCTGCTGCAGCGCAACCCCACCGTCAAGGCCGAGATGGAGGCCAGCGGTCATGAGCTCACCGGCCTTTTGCTCACCTACCCCGTGCACCAGGCGTGCGACATCCTGTTCTGCAAGGGCAACGTGGTGCCGGTCGGGCGCGACCAGCTGCCGCACATCGAGCTCACCCGCACCATCGCACGCAAGTTCAACAACCGCTACGGCAAGGTGTTCCCCGAGGTCGACGCGCTGCTGTCCGATACGCCGCTGCTGCCCGGCCTTGACGGGCGCAAGATGAGCAAGTCCTACGGCAACGCCATCAACATCTCCATGACCGCCGAGGAGACGGCCAAGCGCATCAAGAAGAGCCAGACCGACGGCGAGCGCATGATCACGTTCGACCCCGAAGCCCGTCCCGGTGTGTCCGGCCTGCTCTCCACCGCCGCCATCTGCACCGGCCGCTCCGAGGTCGAGATCGCCGAGGAGATCGGCATGGGCGGCGCAGGCGCGCTCAAGAAGTACGTCACCGAGAGCGTGAACGAGCACTTCGCCCCCATCCGCGCGCGCCGCGAGGAGCTCGTGCAGGATATGGACTACGTCAAGGACGTCCTGCACGAGGGCAACCGCCGCGCTAACGAGGTCGCCGAGGCCACGCTCGCCGAGGTGCGCGAGGCCATGGGCATGGTGTACTAGCATGTACCGCCTTGTTGCAAGCGATATGGACGAGACCTTCCTCGACTCCAATCACGCCATCCCCGAGGCGAACATCCGCGCGCTCAAGCGCATGAAGGAGCTGGGGGTTCTGTTCGTCCCCTCAAGCGGGCGCTGGTACTCGTCCATCATGCACAATTTCGCGGCCGTCGATGCGTCGCTGCTCGAAGGCGGATACGTTCTGTCGTACAACGGCGGGTTTATCAACCGCGTGGGCGACCCCTGCCCGCTCACCACCTGCGGACTCTCGCGCGACTGTGCCGAGCAGCTCTATCAAAAGGGCCTTGAGCTGGGGCTTAGCATGCACATCAACGTCGCTGACGGACACGTCTTCGTGCCCGATGCGGACGACGACGAGCGTGCGTACCTCACCTCGATCAGCGGCGTGACGCATATCTCGAGCGCAGACCACCCCGACCTGTCCTTCCTGGATGGGCGCGACATCGTGAAGATCCTGTTTGTGAACAGGGACTTTGACGCGCTGCAGAAGCTCGGGGGCGATCTTGAGCCCCTGGCGCAGCGCCTTGGCGTCGAGATCACGTTCTCCTCGAAGCGCTACCTCGAGTTCATGCCCGCAGGCGTGAACAAGGGAGTCGGCCTGATGCGCCTGGCCGAGATGCTCGGTATCCCCATGAGCGAGGTCATCGCGGTGGGTGACTCCGCCAACGACCTCTCCATGATCCAGGCCGCCGGACTCGGCGTGGGCGTGGCGAACGTCACCGACGACGTGCGCCCCCACTGCGACGGCGCGCTCGAGACCACGGGCATGGACGGCGCGTTTGAGGAGCTTGTCGAGAGGTATTTGGAGGCGTAGCGCGTCCGCTGCTCGCGGGCGCGCCGATACCCGCGCACTGAAAGGTTTGTGATGGCTGATAGCAACCGCGAGGGCTTTTTCGGGAGCGTCTACGAGATGGTCGCACAGGTTCCCGCGGGCATGGTCGCCACCTACGGGCAGATCGCCAAGCTCGTCGGCGAGCCCAGGCGAGCCCGTTACGTGGGATATGCCCTGCACGTCAACCCTCAACCGGGCGTCATCCCCTGCCATCGCATCGTGTTTGCCGACGGCCGCCTCGCGGAGGGGTTCGCCTTCGGTGGGCCCGAGGCGCAGCGCACACTGCTCGAGGACGAAGGCGTTGCCTTCCTCGCCAACGGACATGTCGACCTGCAGGCCTCTCGCTGGCCAGCGGGCCTGGTATGACAAGGGGCGCCGACAGCGCCCCTTCCCGTTTTGGATCCTTGGCAGGCAACCCAATCAAACGGTCGCCTCGAGTGCGTCCCCCGCGCGGTCGAGTGTGCTTCTGACCTTGGCACCCTGTTTGAACCACGTGCGCAGGTCCTCGAGCGTGCTGCCCGCTTGCATACACCTTGATTTTGCGACCACCCCTCGTGGTCACCGTGCAGCGGTCGCCGCTCTCGCTGTTCTCGTGCGCCGTGATCTTCTTGAGGTAATCGCGGCGAAACGCCACGACGCGGGCGTTGCTGATCTCGATGAACCAATCGTCATCGACAAGCGAAGTACCCGTGGCACCTCGGCTTGCCATCTCCTCGGAGAAGGAGAAACCGAGCGCGCGCTCCTGCCTGCCGATCTCGAGGATGCCGCGGGCCGGCATGCCGAGCATGAGCAGGGGCAGGAACCCCCCTATGAACAGGAACAGGAACGGGATGAGCACGAGCAGGCGCGCACCCTCGTCGGTGAAGACCGCCATGAAGGCGAGGACGAGCGAGAAGACGAGGGCCATGCCGTTGAAAACAATCGTCAACGGCTTGATGGCAGACCAACACAGGCCCGCCTTGGTCATGGGACCGTCGACGGCGTCCGAGACTTCGATGCCCTCTTCCTCCAGACGGGCGAGGAGGTTGAGCGAGCACACCCCCTCGAGGCTTATCGAGCAGAACTTCCGGTCGCCCTCGAACAGGTCGATCCTCATCATCTGCGCGTGAAGCGTTGCACGGGTGATGTTGCCAAACGTCGTCTCCTTGCGGATGCCGAAGGCGTTACGCGAGAGAATGCGCCCACCGTCCACGTCGATACGCGGGATGCTCAGCAAGGCCCAGATAGCCATACCCGCGAGCGCCATGGCATGACCGAACCACACAAGTTCGTGGTCCCACTCGCCCAGCGAGACGCCCTGCCAGACGTAGACACCCAGCATGAGCAGTTCGAACGCGACGGCGCAGCAGGCGATGATCGTGCGGATGGCTGCGGGCATGCGCACCGTGAAGCAATCGAGGCTGTCCGTTGCCTCGCTGCGCTCGCGCGCGCCGCGGCGGGCGACCCATGCAGTGAGCGGGCCGACGATGAACACGGTCATACCGACGCGCAGAATGGATTCGAGCAGATTACTCATAGGGGCCACCGCCTCGGGCTCTGGAGATTAACTGCAGGAAACGCTGCCAGAACGATGGGATGCGCACAACGTAAGGAGCCGCGTATCGGCAAGCGGCGGCATCGCAATCGCCCGGCGAACAGATGATGATCGGCGCCGGGCCAGACGAATTAAACAAAAGGGTGGTCGACGGCGCCCTCGCAGGCGCACCGTCGACCACCCTTCACGTCGCAGCGACCCTACGAGCCGTCCGAAACGAAACGCACTCCGCCAGAGCGCTACCCAATCTTGCGGATGCTCGGGATCGCCCAGGTGATGCCTGCTAGGATCACCATTGCAGCACCGATGAGCACGAAGCACGCGCTTACGCCGATGGCGTCCGCGAACAAGGTCGATGCGACGAGCCCCACGGGCATAGCCCAGCTGCAGACCGCTCCGTACAGACCGAAGACGCGGCCCATGCACTCGGGATCGACGCGCTCCTGCATGAGCGCCATCTGCGGCGCGCTGTACAGCGGACTCGAGACCCCCATCGCGAACGTAAGCCCCAGAAACACAACGAGCGCGGAAGGGGGCACGAGGCCGCCCGCGAGCGTGCCCGCTCCGAAGAGGCCGATGGCCAGCGTGCACGAAAGAGCGCGGTTCTTAAGGCCACCCGTCGCCCCGATCCAGCCGCTCGCCGCGATCATGCCGACCGAGAACGCGATCTCCGCGATAGCCGACTGCGTAGTGGTGCCCCCAAAATGGTCGAACACCATGAGCGGGAACAGCGCGGATATGGGCGAGAACAGGACCGAGAAGGCGAAGCCGATCCAGAGCATGGCGAACAGACCGTGATGGCGTTTGAGCTCGCGGTACCCGTTGGCCGTCTCCAATAGGAAGGCCCGCACCGCGCGGTGCGACGCCTCGGCGTTCTCCTCGGGCGTATGGCGCTCGGGCGCCGGCGTCTTGATGCCGGAGGTCGCCACCGCGATGCTCGCGAGCACCGCCCCGGCGACATCGAGCGCGATCATGAAAGTCAGACCAAACGCCGGGTAGACCGCCGCGGCGATGGCGTTGCCGATGATATAGCTACCCGACTGCATGAACTGCAGCATGCCCGCCAGCTTGCCGAGCACCTCGGGCGGGGCGATGAGCGGTGTGAGCGCGTTGAAGGCGGGCGTATGGAGCGTGCTGCCCAGCGCACGGACGAACAGCACCGCCGCCACAACGGCGACAGAAAGGTCGCCCCGAAGCGAGCCGAAGACAAGCGTGAGGCTCACGGCCGCGATGAAGAGATCGGCGCCGATCATGAGACGCTTGATGGACGTGCGGTCCACGATGGTGCCCGCGAAGGCGCCGAGGAGCGCCATGGGCAAGAAGGCCGCCAGGCTCACGAACGACAGGGCGCTCGCGGAGCCGGTGGTGAGGGTGACGTGCCAGATGAGACCCATCTGCAGAATGGAGCTCGTGAGCACGGAGAAGAACTCGCCGATCCAGACGATGGCGAGCGAGCGCTTCCAAGAAGCGCAGGGATTCGGTTGTGTCATGGAATAATCCTTTGATGCGATCGGTGGTATGCAGCGAAGTACCGGTCGCTCACGCGACCGTGGCTAGAGCCAAATCCTCATGGAAGCAAGCATGGTGCAGCTCCCCTTTCCAAATCTCGAGGTAAACCTTCAGCCGTGAGTGGGGCTATTATAGGGACTTGCGAGCCAAGATGCAACAGGAAGACCTCTACGGAGCGTAGATGCCGGGCGCCCCGAACCACTTATGCCATGAGAGACGGCATCCGATTCTCCTTGACTTGGTCTCAATGTGATATCACAATGCAATCAGCAGCCGCACGGACTGCTCGGGGACTCGCCTCCTCCCCATCGCAATCTGGAGCGCGGCGCCGGGGACGTCACGCAAACGCCGGCGCAGTCGTGAAAGGAACTCACAATGAGCGTGGAAAAGCAACTCAAGGCCAAGTCGGGCTACGGCATGCTCGTCGCCGTGGCGGTGGCGCTCATCGCCATCATCGGCCTCTTTATCTGGAGCACCATCGGGCTCGCGAGCACGCCCGACGGCGTCGACGCGCCCGCAGTCTACGGATGGGGGCTCGGCCTCAGCATCCTCGCGTTTTGCCTGTGGTTCATCCCACTCAACGGATTCTTCTCGCTGCAGCCCGGCCAGGCGCGCGTGTGCATCCTGTTCGGCAAGTACGTGGGCACCGTCCGCGACGAGGGCTTCTTCTGGGCCAACCCGTTCTTTAGCAAGAGCATGGGCGGATCGGCCGGGATCGGCGAGATGATCGAGCTCGAGATGAGCGATTCCAAGGCCGCCAAGGCCGCGGCGCAGAAGGCCGCCAAGGGCAACCCCACCACCATCTCCACCCGCGTGCGTACCCTGAATGGCGAGCGCCTGAAGGTCAACGACAAAATGGGCAACCCCATCGAGATCGCAACCGTCGTGGTGTGGCACGTCGCCGATACCGCCAAGGCGCTCTTCGACGTCGACGACTACCAGAGCTATGTCGCCATGCAGGCCGAGACGGCGCTGCGCCACGTGGCGAGCGTGTACGCCTACGACCACCTGGAGGACGAGTCCGATGCCGCCGGCGCCATCACGCTGCGCGCCAATGTGGAAGAGGTCTCCGAAGCCCTGCGCCGCGAGCTCGCGATGCGCCTGGCGCCCGCCGGCGTCGAGGTCGACGATGCACGTCTCACGCACCTCGCCTACTCCCCCGAGATCGCCCAGGCGATGCTGCGCCGCCAGCAGGCCGAGGCCGTCATCGCCGCACGCAAGAAGATCGTCGAGGGCGCGGTCTCCATGGTCGACATGGCCGTGAAGGAGATGGCTGCCGGCGGCACCATCGAGCTCGACGACGAGCGCAAGGCGCAGATGGCCAGCAACCTCATGGTGGTGCTCTGCGGTGAATCCGAGGCGCACCCGGTGCTCAACGCAGGCTCGCTGTACTAACCCCAACACCAATGAGTAATTTGGGGACGGGTGCAAAATTGCACATTCGACAAGAAGGCACGTCATGGCACGCAAGCAGTATCCACTCCGTATAGACCCCGCTATCTGGGAGGCCGTCCAACGCTGGGCGGACGATGAGATGCGCAGCGCCAACGGTCAGGTGGAATGGATCTTGCGAGACGCCCTCAAACGCGCGGGAAGGCTGCCAAAGAAAGAGCCCTCGTTCAAGGGCACGCCCAAAGGCGAAGAGGGCTAAGCCGGGAAGACAGGGCTCAGCCGCTGCCGACGTCGGGGCAAAGCCGCGCTCTGCCTCGCCAGCGCCGAGGCAGAGCTGAGCCCCGCCGCTCCAAAGTCGAGCCGAACGGCGGGGCCAACACCAACCCAAAGCAAGCTCGCCCCCTCTATACGCACCAACCGGTCCCCGGAGGCATCCGCCTTTGGGGACCGTTCTTTTCCCAGCTAGATGTCGTATATAAAGCCTTTTGACAGCTCGATTTTGCCCCGTGGGGGTCAAATATAAAGACCTTTGATGGTACGATGCTCGCGTCAATGACATGGTGGCTCTCGACAGGGGTCACCCCGACCCTCTAGGGAGCAAACGCATGGAGCTGGGCTCGCACATCAAGGAGCATCGCACGGAGCTCGGACTGTCCCAAGACGATCTGGCGGAGCGCATCTACGTGTCGCGCCAGACCATCAGCAACTGGGAGTGCGGCCGTACGTATCCGGATGTCCAGAGCCTGCTGCTGCTTTCCAACGTGTTCGGGGTGACCGTGGACTCCCTCATCAAAGGAGATGTGGAAACCATGGCACAGGTAATGAACGAAGCGGTCAAGAAGTACAACGCCCTCTCCACAATCACGGTCGTGAGCGCGGTCGTGTTTTTGGTGCTGAGCGCGTGGGCGGCGTTCCAGCTCGAATGGGGCTGGGGCATGCACATCGCGCCCACCGCGGCGTTTGCCGCCGTGGCGCTCGTCGTGATGCTCGTGGCGTTCGTGTATATGGAACGCATGAAGAAGCAGCACGACCTCGTCACGTACCGCGAGGTGTTGGCGTTTAGCCGCGGCGAGCAGGTCGATCGCGACACGCTCGAGGGGCGCCGTGAGCGCGAGATGAACCCTTGGGTCAAGGGCACGCGCAACGCGGTGCAGATCATCATCGGCGCCATCGCCGGCGGACTGGTGGGCGTCGGCATCGGCATGCTCGCCAAGATGCTGAGTTAAAAGCGCGGGTACGCGCCCGTTCCCCGAAATGGTATCCCCCTTAGCCCCCATTCTGAAGATGTATGCCAGAATGGGGGCGATTCCCGTTAGCAGGTGCCCCATGAACGTCACCGTACGCGCGTCCCTCATCGCATTGATCGCAATCGTTGGCGCCTGCTGGGCAATCCCCGCCCTCCTGGTGAGCTTCGTCCCATCCGATGCCGGTATGATCGCCATGATGGCGCTGATCTACCTCGTGCTCCCCGTAACTGCGATCGCCCTCGGCCTGCTCGCCGCAAACTCCGCGAGGACGCTCTTCTGGGTACCCGCGGCGCTCGGAATCGGACCCGCGGTCCTGTTTCCCCTCGCGGTCGAGGGCAGCCAGGACCTTGCGTTCCATGGGGTTGCCTATACCGCAATCGGCTACGCCGCCATGGGCCTGTACACTTGGATGACTGCTCGACAACATCGCTAAGCCATCGCAGCAACAATCATGCAGGTAAACCCCGTGCAAAACAGTTTTTGCAGCGCCCGGCAAGCCTTGCCGCATATGATGTACAACAGATTCGATAGCGCACCCGGCGTGTTCGCGGGACGCTCCTTCACGACCGGGAGGTGACGATGGACATCAGCAACCAGATCAAGACGAGGCGCGAGGCGATGGGGCTCTCCCAAGAACAACTCGCCGAGAAACTCTACGTGTCGCGTCAGACGATCAGCAACTGGGAGCGGGACAAGACGTATCCGGACGTCCAGAGTCTGCTCATGCTGAGCATCCTATTCGACACCTCCATAGACACGCTCGTGAAGGGAGACGTGACCGTTATGGAAGAGGCAGTCGAAAGAGATCGCAAGCGCATGGGAACGCGGATGCTATGGCTGGCCGTGCTGATGCTCGCGTTGCTGGCGGTGGCGTTCGCGCTGATACTGTCGCCGGCGTTTAACTGGATGGAGGGCACCTGGGGCGCCGGCGTCGCCGCGGCAGCGGCGTTCCTGCCGGCGATAGCGGCGCTTGTTGTCGCGACCGTCCTCGAGCGCATCAAGCGCGAGAACGACCTGGTGACATACCGCGAGATCCTCGCTGTCCGCAATGCAGACAGGTGCTTTACAGCCACAAGCGCGATAGTTTCAACAACAAGATGCAGTGCCCCAGAGCCCCTAGCAGTCGACGATGGTCTTGCCGATCATGATGTTGAGGATTTCGACGTCGGTGTCCTTCATACCCACGCGACCCACATAGCCCATGCTGGCGATCGTCTGCTCAACGGTATCTTGGATCAGGCCCTCGCCGGCGCGGAAACCGCGGCCCTGCATGGCCATATCGTGGCCCAGAATCGCCGCATCAACGGCTGCGGAAATCTTGGCGGCACAGCTCGCCTTGGCGCCATCGCACACGATGCCGCCCACGTTGCCGAGCGTGTTCGAAACCGTCGCGCCAATCTGCTCGCGCGTGCCACCGCACAGCCAGGTAATCGCGGCGCCGGCGCCGCATGCGGCGCAAATAGCACCGCAAAACGCCGAGAGCGCACCAATATAGCTCTTGATATGCACGGCAATAAGATCGGACAGCATCACGGCGCGCACCAGGCGCTCGTGGTCGCAGCGCAGGTACTCGGCATATTCCATAACGGGCAATGCACAGGTAATGCCCTGATTGCCCGAGCCGCACACAATGGCGACCGGCAGTGCGCAGCCGTTCATGCGGGCGTCGGACCCGGCGGCTGCACGGGCACGGGCACGGCAGGCGACGTCATCGGCACGAGCGCCCAGCAGCGTACGGCCCACCTCGGCGCCCCAAGCGTGCGCCAAGCCCTCTGCGCTAATGGCGCCGTTCAGCTCGATCTGACGCTCAACGGCAGCGCGAGCACCCTCAACATCGCCGTCCTCAATAAAGTCGATGATGGTCTCAATCGACATGGGCGTGTCGGCGCTATCTGCCGCGCGCTCGGCCACCACGCGCTCGGCGCAGGCGGCACACTCCCCCACCGACTTGCCGCATACCGGAATACCGTCGAGTGTATGGCACGTGACATTGGTGTGGTGGTCGGTAATCTCGACGACCGCGGTATGCCCCCCAGCCGTGGCAGTCACCTTGATGTAGAGGTTGGGCACGTCCTCGACAAGCGACACATCGCAGTAGCCGGCATCGGCGAGGAGCTCGGCCACGCGAGCACGGTCTTTATCGTCAACACTCTCGAGCACCTCGAGCGCGCTCTTGGCGTCGCCGCCCACGGCACCCAGCACGGCCGCGGCTTCAATACCATGCATACCGCCCGAGTTAGGCACGGTCACACTCTTTACGTTCTTGATGATGTTGCCCGAGCAGGCAACATCCATATGATCGGGTTCGCAACCGAGCGTCTGGCTCGCCAGCGCCGCTGCATAGGCAACGGCAATGGGCTCGGTGCAGCCGAGCGCACAGACAAGCTCGCGGTTCAAAACATCGCAAAACGCGGTATCACGAAGGGAATCGGCAGGCATAGGTATCTCCTACTTGTATAACGGGCTGGGCTCTCAAAATAGTTCGCTATTTTATTTGATAACAATGCATCAAAAACCACAACCATGGTTCCGGCGGACGGCGCTCGAGCACAAATTAGCGGCATTATTCATGAGAAGCCGGTCTTATTGCATGCTAAAGCGTTTGAGCAAAAAACACCCGAGCGTTTACACAAAAGTCGCGCTATCATGCAGTCGAACGCGGTAAAACCTTTAGCAATCTCCGCCGCACAGACCAGAGAGGAAGCATCCATGAAGATCGGTATCGGTAACGACCACGCCGCCGTCGAGCTCAAGAACATCATCTCCGAGCACCTGAAGGAGCGCGGCTGCGAGGTCGCGAACTTTGGCACCGACACCTCCGAGAGCTTTGACTACCCCATCGCCGGCTACAAGGTGGGTAAGGCCGTTGCCAACGGCGACGTCGACCTGGGCATCCTCATCTGTGGCACCGGCGTCGGGATTAGCCTGGCTGCCAACAAGGTCGAGGGCGTACGCGCCGTCGTGTGCTCCGAGCCCTTCAGCGCCAAGCTCTCCCGCATGCACAACAACACCAACGTGCTCGCCTTTGGTGCCCGCGTCGTGGGCTCCGAGCTCGCCAAGATGATTGTCGACGAGTGGCTCGACGCCGAGTTTGAGGGCGGCCGCCACGAGCGTCGCGTCAATCTCATCAACGAGATCGACCAGACCCGCGGACTCAAGGTCGTCGACGAGGCCTAAAGACCTACAAAGCCATATGCTAACGCCAGCCCCCGCCCGGAAGAAACATCCGGACGGGGGCTGTTTAGTAGATTTTGGGATATACCTAGAAATCTACTGGAATAAAAAGGGCGCCGCGGATGGAATTCCGCGGCGCCAAAGCCACACGCTAACAGCTTTGAGGAGTCAAAGCTGGTTTAGCCAAAGAAGCGCTTGATCTCGATCTCGGCGTTCTCCAGGCAGTCGGAGCCGTGGATCACGTTGGCGTTGACATCGACAGCGAAGTCGCCGCGAATGGTGCCGGGGGCAGCGTCAAGCGGGTTGGTAGCGCCCATAAGGGTGCGCATCTTGGAGACAGCGGAGAGACCGGAAACGACCATCTTGACGACCGGACCGCTCGTCATAAAGTCGCAGAGACCGCCAAAGAAGGGCTTGTCGGCCAGATGGGCGTAGTGCTCCTCGACGGTAGCACGCTCGAGCGTGGTCATCTCCATGCGCTCGATGACAAGGCCGCTACGCTCAATGCGAGCGACGATCTCGCCGATCTTGCGATCGCGCACAGCGTCGGGCTTAATCATGATGAAGGTCTTCTCGATAGCCATAAGGTAGCCTTTCAAGTAGGTTCGCGCGTGCCCAAGTCCCATTCCGGCACCCGCCTGGACTGCATCGTAACAGAGTTTTAGCTGCAGTTAAACAAAAAGCTGTTTTTTGAACACTACAATTTATTAAAACGTTCCATATGTGTCACTTCTGTTTCGAAGCCCGATTAGAGTACCATCCGACCGCGCATCAACCGCACCGAACCGAGCGGACGGTCGGTTGCCGCCCGTGAACGTAGCCCCTTCACAACCTGCCCAAAGGTCCTACAGAAGTTATCGACAAGCCCCTTTCCCATTGCAACAAAATACGGGCGTCCGCTGCAGCAGACGCCCGTAAAGGCAAAAACGATTTATCAATAAATGGCCAAAGCCGCTTCAACTAAACCCTTACTTTGCCCCGTGGCCCATCTCGACGACCTTGGTCAGCGATCCAAGCACACCTTCGTCGGCAACGAGTTGTGCCTGGGCACGCTGCAGCTGCACGGCAACGGCGGCAGGGGCGGTACCGCCCTCGGTCGTGCGTGCAGCGACAATCGACGGAATGTCGAGTGCCTCGGTAATGTCGTGCTCAAAGAGCGGGCTTGCCTCTTGGAACACCTCAAACGGCAGGTCCTCAAGATTGCAGCCGCGCTTCTCGCACATCAGGACCAAATGGCCCACCACGGCGTGGGCCTCGCGGAACGGCAGGCCACGCTTGGCCAGGTAATCGGCAACATCGGTGGCGGCAAGGTGCCCCACGCCGCACTCGCGCGCCATGGCATCCTCGTTGACGGTCCAGGTCGAGATCATACCGGCCATAACGGACAGGCACTGCATGAGCGTATGGGCGGTATCGAGCGCACCCTCCTTGTCCTCCTGTAAGTCCTTGTTATAAGCGAGCGGCAGGCCCTTCATGGTCACGAGCAGCTGCACCAGGTTGCCATAGACTCGGCCGCTCTTGCCGCGGATAAGCTCGGCAAAATCGGGGTTCTTCTTCTGCGGCATGATGGACGAGCCAGTGGAATACGAGTCGGAAAGCGTGATAAAGCCAAACTCGGAGCTCGACCACAGCACGATCTCCTCGGAAAGACGCGACAGGTGCATCGCCATGACGGAGCCGGCGTAATGCAGGTCGAGGAGGAAATCACGGTCGGAAACCGCATCGAGCGAGTTGGGAATCACGCCCGCAAAGCCAAGTTCGGCGGCCGTCATCTGACGATCGAGCGGATAGCTCGTACCGGCAAGCGCGGCAGCGCCCAGCGGGCAGTTGTCGGCAGCATCAAAGGCGGCCTTCAGGCGTGTAAAGTCGCGCGCGAACATCCAAGAATACGCCAGCAGATGATGCGACAGCAGCACGGGCTGAGCATGCTGCATGTGCGTGTAACCCGGCAGAATCACCTTGTCGTACTGTTTGGCCGCATCCACCAGCACGTGGCGCAGCTCAAGATTGGCCTCCATGAGCTCCTTGGCCAGCGCCTTGACGCCCAGGCGCGTATCGGTCGCCACCTGGTCGTTGCGCGAACGCCCGGTATGCAGGCGCTTGCCCGCCTCGCCGATGCGACGGGTCAGCTCGCTCTCGATGGACATATGAATGTCCTCGTCGTTGATATCGAAGGTGAAGTTGCCGGCATCGATATCCTGTTCGATTGCGGTCAGACCCTCGGCAATCGCCTGCTCGTCCTTTGCACTGATAATGCCCTGGGCCGCCAGCATCTTGGCATGTGCCTTAGAGCCAGCGATATCCTGCTTATAGAGATGTTTGTCGACCGGCAGCGACGCGCCAAACTCCTGCGTGACCTCGGCCACGCCTGTCTCAAAACGACCGCCCCAAAGAGCCATGGAACCGTCCCCTTTCTCTAAATACCAAAACAAGCGCCCAAAGCAAAGCGCCATGTCGCTAAAGCGATTTATCAACCGCTAGTTTTGCACATTCCCCACCGAGCGCGAGACCATGTGGCTAATTTGCAAAGAAGTGACGCACCAGGCACTTGGCGCCCATCGACTCCCGCCAGCCGTTGCTCGCCGAGCCGTCAATCCATGCCTTCAGGCTCATAGGGACATCCTCGACCTTTGCAGCATCGAACTCGGACGCGAGGGCAAGTAAAGCGTGCGCGATAGCATTGAACATAATGGATACTCCTCATATATATAGGCGCAGAGCCGCCAAATTGATAGAAGGAGCCCCGCCGGACAACCCCGGCGGGGCTCGGACTCAGCCGCAGGCGCGGCATCATATATGCGGGCGGAATGTAGGGGCCACCGATGTTAAGAAGTGTCAGCAAGCATAACGAAAGGTAGGGACCCCATGCGCCCGTTATGTATCACGCGGATGGGCCGCGCGGATACCAAGGGAGAAAGACTTAAGCCTGAGCGGCAGCAGAGCTGGGACCCTGGACCTTGGCCCACGTCTTGAGCGACAGCGTGTCGATCTCGATAAAGCCGGCGCTGGCCTTCTCGTCAAACGTGGTGTCGCGGTCGTAGGTGGCCAGACCGTAGTCATAGAGGCTGAAGGGGCTCTTGCGGCCGACAACATGGCAGTTGCCCTTAAAGAACTTCAGGCGGACGGTACCGGTCACGAACTTCTGGGTATCGGCCATAAAGGCGTCGAGTGCGTTTTTGAGCGGGCTGTACCACTGGCCGTTGTACACGGCGGTGGCCCAATCCTGCTCGAGCTTAATCTTGGTCTTGAGCAGATCGCCCTCGACGCAAATATCCTCGAGCGCCTTGTGGGCGGTGATAAGCGTCAGGGCGCCGGGAACCTCATAGCACTCGCGGCTCTTGAGGCCCACCAGACGATCCTCGACCAGGTCAAGACGACCAAAGCCGTTATCGCCCGAAATCTTGTTGAGGGCGATGACGATCTCGGAGAGCTTCATCTTCTTGCCGTCGACGGCGACGGGCTTGCCGGCCTCAAACTCAATCTCGGTGTAGGTCGGGGTGTCGGGCGTGTCCTCGGGATTCTTGGTCATAACCCAGGCGTCGTCGAGCGGCTCGTTCCAGGGATCCTCCAGGTGGCCGCACTCAATGGCACGACCCCACAGGTTGTCGTCGATGGAATAGGGGTTGTCGTTGGCACCCTCGGGAACCGGCACGTTGTGGGCGTGAGCATAGGCGACCTCGTCGGGACGGCACTTCAGATCCCACTCGCGAACCGGGGCGATAACCTTAAGCTCGGGGTCGAGGGCCTTGACGGCAGCCTCAAAACGAACCTGGTCGTTACCCTTGCCGGTGCAGCCGTGGGCGACGTAGGTCGCGCCAAACTCGTGGGCGACCTCGACAAGCTTCTTGGCGAGCAGCGGGCGAGACAGAGCGGAAAGCAGCGGGTACTTGTTCTCGTACATGGAATTTGCGGCGATGGCCTTGGTCAGGAACTCATCGGAGAACTCATCGCGCAGGTCGAGCACCTGGCAATCAAGAACGCCCAGGTCGAGCGCTTTCTGTTTCTTGGCATCCAGGCCGGTCTCCTCCTGGCCCACGTTGCCGCAGACGCAAACGACATCGAGATTCTTCTCGTCCTGGAGCCACTTGACACATACGGATGTATCAAGTCCACCGGAATATGCGAGAACGACTTTTTCCTTGCTCATGGCTGTTTCCTTTCGCCCTTGGTAGCTAGTTAGAACATCGGTCAGTTGCAAGTCATTTCAAGGTCACGTACCGTGCAATATCAGGTTAAATAGCAAAAATCAGCACATACATGCCCTAGAAACATGCAGCAATGTCGTGCTAAAACCCAACGACCTTAAAATGACTCTGTTGAGGCAATTCGCCCCATGCGGACAGAGACGATTGTTATCGTCGTCGGGAAATTGCGCGCTGGCGTCGGATGGCATTGTCTGCAGTGGTGATGATCTGTACGAACTGCATCTGCCTCTCCTTTCACACATCGCCGGGCGCAATTCTAATATCGCAAACGGTACCTTTTCCTCGGTAAGCGGCTCTTTTGCCGTCTCCGTTTTCGATGGTCGCTATATTACGCTAAAGTGCCCGCTGCACAAGCGACAAATTCAAATTTCTGAAAAGTTTTTTCATTAGTTTGTGAAATGCAGTGCAAATACGCTCCGTTCCTGCGAAAATACGCCTGGTTACGAGTTGTTGGTTATAACGTCTGAAACAATTTCGAAACGAAAGGCTCGCTTTTATGCAAACTTACGAATCGGACGCCAATATCGGAAACATTAAGCTCATCGCCGTCGACATGGACAAGACGCTGCTGACCGACGAGCGCGTGCTGCCGCAAGGCCTTGACGAACGCCTGGACAAGCTCGCCGAAGCCGGCATCGTATTCTGCCCCGCCAGCGGACGTCCCGCCCCCAAGCTCGAGGAGATGTTCGAGGGCATCAAGAACCGCATCGCCTTTTGTCCCGACAACGGAGCCTGCGTCATCTATCGCGGCAACTATATCTATAAGAGCAACATCGATGTGGCGCTGTATCAACAGGTGCTCGCTCGTGCCTCAGAGGATTCTCGCGCCGTTCCCGTCCTGTGCTGCTTCGACGAGTTCTACGTGCTTGCCCGCGACCATCAATACCACGACGAGATCAGCGTCTACTACAACACAATCAACTACGTCGACAGCTTTGAGGGCATTGATTTCGAGTCCAACAAGATTTCGATCTTCTTCCCCGCCTACGACGCTGAGCCTGCGTTCCGCGAGACCTATAACCCCGCGTTCTCGGACAAGCTCTACGTCACCAATGCGGGCCGCGAGTGGATCGACTTTATGAACCTGGGCGTCGACAAGGGCGCCGGCGTCGCGCACCTGTGCGAGCACTTGGGCATCGATATCGCCGATGCCGCCGCCGTGGGCGACACCTACAACGATATCCCTATGCTCGAGCGCGTCGGGCATAGCTTTATCGTGGACAATGCCGAAGAGCATATGAATGCGCACGCCAAGTGGCGCATTCCGAGCAACAACGACGGGGGCGTACTGACGCTCATCGACGCCATCTTGGCGGCTCGGTAATCTATCTCGTCGCCATGCCCGGGGCCGGCCGTTTGATTTTTGCTCGGTCAGGTCCTGGGCTCGCTCGAAGGCCACATTAAGTGGCCTTCGGCTCGTGCGGAATCTACAAAAATCAAACGGCCGGCCCCGGGCATGGCTATGTTGACTTGCTTGCCGCCTAGATGGCGTCTTGGGTGTCTAGATACTTGGCTGATTTTTTGGAATGAAGGGGGCTCCTTGTTGGCAAGGAGCCCCCTTCTGCCTTTAGTTACTTTGGAATTGTGGGCGCTTTCCTATTTCGCGTCGGCCCAGGTTATGCCGGTGCTGGCTTCGGCGATGAGGGGTACGCGGAGGTCTACAACGTGTTCCATGACGTCTTGGACCATGGCGGTGAGGCGCTCGACTTCGTCGACGGGGCACTCAAAGTCCAGTTCGTCGTGCACTTGCAAGATCATGTGGGCGGCAAAGCCCTCTTCTTCCAGGCGGCGGCTTACGCGGGCCATCGCGATCTTGATGATGTCGGCCGCAGTGCCCTGCATGGGATGGTTCATGGCCGTGCGCTCACCAAAGCCGCGGAGCTGTGGGTTTTTGGCCTTGAGCTCTGGAATATGGCGACGACGGCCATACATGGTCTCGGCGTAGCCCGTCTGCTTGGCGCGCGCCACCACATTGTCGAGGAACGTGCGCACGCCCGGGTAGGCCTCGTAGTAGCGATCGATCATGCCACGCGCCTCGGCCATCGAGATGTGCAGCGACTGCGACAGACCGTACGCCTGCTGACCATACACAATGCCAAAATTCACGGCCTTGGCGCGACTGCGCAGGTCGGGCGTTACCTCGGACACGGAAACGCCAAACACGCGCGCGGCCGTCTCGGCATGGAAGTCCTCGCCCTCGTTAAAGGCGCGCACCAGGTGCTCATCACCCGAGAGATGCGCGAGTAGACGCAGCTCGATCTGCGAGTAGTCCACCGCCAAAAAGACGCTGCCCTCGCCTGCCGAAAACGCCGTCTTAACGGTACGGCCCAGCTCAGAGCGCGTCGGGATGTTCTGCAGGTTCGGGTCGCTCGAGGACAGGCGACCCGTTGCCGTGATGGTCTGGTTGTACGTGGTGTGCACGCGACCGTCACCACGGCGCAGCGGACCTAGCGTGTCCAGATAGGTCGACTTAATCTTGGACTTCTCACGCCAGTCCAAAATCAGGCGCACGATTTCGTGGTCACGGGCAAGGTCGCTCAGCACCTTGGCGTTGGTCGAATAGTACCCGCGCTTGGTCTTTTTGAGGCCCTTGGTCGGAAGCCCCATAACGTCAAAGAGCACGTGCGAGAGCTGCATGGGACTGCCGATGTTAAACGTCTCATCACCTGCCAGGTCGCGAATGCTGCGCTCGACCTCGGTGATCTGGGTCGCCAGGCCCTCGGACAGGCTGTGCAGCCGGTCGGGATCTACGAGCATGCCCGCGCGCTCCATCTTGGCAAGCACCGGCACGAGCGGCATCTCAATGCCATCGAACACGTTGGCGGCGTTCTCGCGGGCCATGCGGTCGCGAAGCGGCGCCACGAGTGCCAGCGTCAACGCCGCGGTACGGGCAGCAGGAGCAGGAGCGTCCTCGCCAGCACCATCCGCACCGCGCGCCGCAGGCAGCGCCATCTGCAGATAGGTATCGGCCAGATATGCCTCGTCAAACTCGGAACGGTCGGAATCCAACAGGTACGCGGCAACCACGGTATCAAAGATGCGCACGGAATCGACTGCCAGCGGGTCCATGAGCTCGGGCTCAGAAGAATCGATGGGCGAAAGCTCATGCAGCAACGCCTTCATGTCCGGGCTCGCCACGCGGCCCTCCATAAACAGGCGCGCGAGCACGCCAGCGATAACGCCGTGGGCAGAATTGAAGCCCTCGACAGCGGCAGGCGTGCCGTCATCGGCTTCCTCGAGCGCAAAGAGCCCCTTGGGCGTCGCCAGCCACAGCGTACGCGTCAGGCCAAAGAGCGCACCCTCCTCCTTGTCATCGTCCACCACGGCGGCGACCCACTCGCCCGCATCAATCGCGCGAGAGATCTCGGCCGCCACAGCAACAAGTGCCTCAGCATCGCCGGCGGCGGCACGCGAAACCGCGGGTATCTCGAACGCGCTGGCAGCGGGCACGACCCCGCCCTCGCCGCCAATCAGCGCCAGGAAGCGGTTCTGCATGGCCGTAATGCCAAGTGCGCCCAGTGCCGCGGACACCTCATCGGCAGAAAACGATGGGAAGGACGTCGCGTCAAAGTCGAGCTCGACAGGTGCATCGGTGCGGATGGTCGCAACCTTGCGGCTCAGCAGCGCATCGTCGATGTGTGCACGCAGGTTCTCGCCCATCTTGCCCTTGACCTCGTCAGCATGCGCAATGACCTCGTCCAAGCTGCCGTACTGCGCGATGAGCGCGCTCGCCTTTTTGGGGCCGATGCCCGGTACGCCGGGAATGTTGTCCGACGTATCGCCCTTCAGACCGTAAAAATCGGGCACGAGCGCCGGCGTAATGCCGTGATACAGGTCGTCCACGCTCTCGGGCGTCATGATCGCCACGTCGGACAGGCCCTTGCGAGTCGAGACCACGTTGACGTGCTCGGTCACAAGCTGATACATGTCACGGTCGCCGGTCACCAGCAGCATGTCGCAGCCGGCCTCCTCACCCAGGCGCGCCATGGTTCCCAGGATATCGTCGCCTTCCCAGCCCTCGGACTGCAGAATTGGCACGTTGAGCGCCGTGAGCAGCTCCTTAATCATGGGAAACTGCGCATGCAGATCGGGGTCCATGGGCGGGCGCTGCGCCTTGTACTGCGGCAGCATCTCCATGCGCACGCGCGGCTTGCCCTTGTCAAACGCCACGACCACACCGTCGGGGTTAAAGGCATCGATCATCTTAAGAAACATGTTCAGAAAGCCAAAGATCGCGTTGGTGGGGCGACCGTCCGGCGCGTTCATGGTCGGCGGCACGGCGTGGAAGGCGCGGTGCATGAGCGAGTTGCCGTCGATAACGGCAAAGGTGCGGCGCTTGTCAGACATATTGAATACCTCGCTTTGGACTGGGCACGGCTTGCTCACTCCAGTTTACACGCTCCCCGCCCCGCGGCCACCGCACATCAAGCTCCCCCGCCACCGCGCGTTCCCGAGTGATACGATGGCTCACGGTACAACAACCAGCACGATCGATCCGAAAGGAGCCTGCGTCATGGAGCGTCCCTGCGCATGGAAAAAGTACACGCCACAGCAAATCGAGGAGCTCGAGGAGCTTTGCCGCGGCTATAAGCAGTTTTTGAGCGAGAACAAGACCGAGCGCCTGTGCGTCAAGACCGGCATCAAGATGGCCGAGGAGGCGGGATACGTCGACCTGGAGACCGTGATCGCCGAAGGACGCGCGCTCAAGGCAGGCGACAAGGTGTACGCCGCCAACCACGGCAAGGATCTTATGCTCGTCAACCTGGGCACCGCCCCGCTCGAGCAGGGCTTTAACATCCTGGGCGCCCACGTGGACTCGCCGCGCCTGGACCTCAAGCAGAATCCCGCCTTCGAGGCCGGCGACATGGCCTACCTCGACACGCACTACTACGGTGGCGTCAAGAGCTACCACTGGGTGGCCTCCCCGCTCGCACTCGTGGGCGTCATCTGCAAAAAGGACGGCACCACCGTCGACATCAACATCGGCGACAAGGCCGACGATCCGGTCTTTACCATCTCCGACCTGCTGATCCACCTCTCGAGCGAGCAGATGTCCAAGCCCGCCAAGGACGCCGTCGACGCCGAGATCCTCGACGTGATCGTGGGCGGCCGTCCCGTAAAATTTGACGAGGACGACAAGGACGCTCCCACCGAGCCCGTCAAGCAGATGTTCCTGGATATCCTCAAGGAGCAGTACGACGTCGAGGAGGAGGACTTCCTCTCCGCCGAAATCGAGGTCGTGCCCGCCGGCCCCGCCCGCGACATGGGCCTCGACCGCTCCATGATTTTGGGCTATGGCCACGACGACCGCGTCTGCGCCTACCCCTCCATGCTCGCCCAGATCAATGTGGCCAACGTGGAGCGCACGAGCATCACGCTCATCGTCGACAAGGAGGAGATTGGCTCCGTGGGCGCCACCGGCATGACAAGCCGCTTCTTCGAGAACACCGTCGCCGAGATCATGACGCTCGCCGGCGAGGGCAGCCCGCTGGCCCTGCGCCGCGCACTCGCCCGCAGCCGCATGCTCTCCTCTGACGTGTCCGCCGGCTTCGACCCAGGCTACGCCGGCAAGTTCGAGACCAAGAATGCAGCCTTTATGGGTCGCGGCCTGTGCTTTAACAAGTACACGGGCAGCCGCGGCAAGGGCGGTTCCAACGACGCCGACGCCGAGTATATGGCCCTCATCCGCGACATTATGGACGAGGCCGGCGTGGACTTCCAGACCTGCGAGCTCGGTCGCGTCAACGCGGGCGGCGGCGGCACCATCGCCTACATCATGGCCAAGTACGGCATGAACGTCATCGACTCCGGCGTTGCCGTCCTGTCCATGCACGCCCTGTGGGAGGTCGCCAACAAGGCCGATATCTACGAGGCCTATCGCGGCTACAAGGCCTTCCTCGAGCGCGCCTAACCAACCCTTCATCAGTTGCGGTGAGATACGGACTAAACTGGCCCATAAACGGCCAAAACAGACCGTATTACACCGCAACTTCCTTTTTGACAGAGGAGAGTCCATGCTGCAGGTCATCATTTCGCCCGCCAAGCAGATGCGCGCGGCCCAAGATGCTTTTGAAGTCCTGGGCATTCCACCCTTTGTGCGCGAGACGGCTCGCCTCCACCGCGCACTGCTAGATATCGAGCGGAATGAAGGCAGCGGCAGCCTGCAGGCGCTGTGGAACGTGAGTGACAAACTGCTGGGGCCCTGCCTCAACACCCTGCATGAGTTCGAGCCCATCTTGCAAAACGGCGATCTCGACAATCCCGCACTCGCCCGTCACCTCTCCCCTGCCGTCATGTCCTATCACGGCATTCAATACCAAAGCATGGCGCCCGAGGTGATGGATTCCGCACAGCTCGCATGGCTGCAAGACCATCTGTGGATCCTCTCGGGCCTTTACGGATGCGTACGCCCCTTTCATGCCGTTGAACCGTATCGGCTGGAGATGGGCGCGAAGCTTGCCGTCGACGACGCCCGAGACCTCTACGCGTTTTGGGGCGACAAGCTCGCACGGGTCATCGCTCCGGCAGGCTCCAACGCCACGATCGTCAACCTCGCCAGCGCGGAATACGCCAAAGCCGTTCTGACCCGCCTCACCACCGACGCCACGGTCGTCACATGTCTCTTTGGCGAAGGCATCCGCAACGGCAAGCCCATCCAACGCTCGACCGCCAGCAAAAAAGCGCGCGGCTCCATGGTGCGCTGGATGGCAGAAAACAAGTTCGAGGATGTAAGCGGGCTCACCGCGTTCGACGTTGGTTATCGTTACTTTCCCGAGCTTTCAAATAAAAACACTTTGGTCTTCCTGAACGAACAGGCCTTGTAGGACTACCGCTACTTTTGAATGTGCTGCCTAGGCACGGCGTCTATTCCGCCAGGCCGTCGGCTTTTGCAATCTCGGTCGTCGAGCCATCTTGGTAGGTAACCTTAACGTGCTCCACCTCAGACGCCTCAACACCCGACGGAGGCTCCAGGCGCCATTCCGTCAGGGCTATATCCATGGTCGTGGGTACATCCCCCTGATCTTTGAGCTCGACCGACAGCGTCCTAAGCGACGCATCGAAGGTCACGCGCTCGATCTCTTCACCAGGAATGGAACCACCGCTCAGCTGCAGTTGCACAAACTTGTCGCGCGGATACCAATAGTCGCCCGGCGCGGCAACGGTATTGCCACCCGCGACCTTCGCCGTCATAATCGGCAGGCTATCGTCCGCCTCAAACGTCCAGGAAACTCCCCCACGCCCGCCAAATGTCCAGATACAACAGGCAATCACCATCACGACAAGAATCGCGAAACCAATTGCGACCAGCCCATGATGGGCGCGGCTCTCCTCGGCCGACACATCCCACTGCGTCTCTCGATACAGATGCTTGTCTTCCATGTTCGCCTCCCCGCGGGCATGCTCGTCGCGTCAATCGTACCCATTCGAGCTATACTTGAGCCCACCACATAAACGGGGAGCTTGCAGGACAAGACGGCAGGCTGAGACTGGGCGCGCCCGCCCTGACCCGCAAACCTGATATGGGTAATGCCAACGAAGGGAGCCGTGCCAATGAGCACACAGACCGAGCCCAAGCTCGTCACGCAAATCGACTTCGCCCGCGCCGGGCAAATCACACCGCAGATGAAGGAGGTTGCCGAGCGCGAGCATCGCGACCCCGAGTACATCCGCGAGCGCGTGGCCGACGGCCGCATCGCCATTCCCGCCAATATCGTGCATATCAAAAAGGGCATGCGTGCCTTTGGCGTCGGCGAGGGCCTGTCTACCAAGGTCAACGTCAACCTGGGCATCTCGGGCGACAAGGCCGATGCCGCTGAGGAATGGAAGAAGGTCAAGATCGCCGAGGACTTTGGCGCCGACGCCATCATGGACCTCTCCAACTCGGGCAAGACGCGCCAATTCCGCCAGCAGCTCATCGACGAGACGCCGCTCATGGTGGGCACCGTCCCCATGTACGACGCCATCGGCTACATGGAAAAGCCGCTTGTCAAGCTTACCAAGGACGACCTGTTCGAGGTCGTGCGCGCGCACGCCGAGGACGGCGTGGACTTTATGACCATCCACTGCGGCATCAATAAGTCGGTCACCAAAACCTTTAAGGAGACCGGCCGTCTCATGAACATCGTCAGCCGCGGCGGCTCACTGCTGTTTGGCTGGATGGAGGTCACCGGCAACGAGAACCCCTTCTACGAGTACTTTGACGAGCTGCTCGAAATCTGCCACGAGTACGACGTGACGATTTCGCTCGGCGACTCCTGCCGCCCGGGCTGCCTCTACGACTCCAACGACGCCACCGAGACCGCCGAGATGATCGAGCTGGGCAAGCTGTGCAAGCGCGCTTGGGCCGCCGGCGTCCAGGTCATGGTCGAGGGCCCGGGTCACATGGCGCTCGACGAGATCGCCGCCAACATGAAACTGCAGAAGCGCCTGTGCCACAACGCCCCGTTCTACGTGCTCGGGCCGCTGGTGACCGATATCGGCGTGGGCTACGACCACATCACCGCAGCCATCGGTGGCGCCATCTCCGCGAGCTCGGGTGCCGACTTTTTGTGCTACGTGACACCGGCAGAGCACCTATGCCTGCCTAACGCCCAGGATGTGCTCGACGGCCTCATGGCCACCAAGATTGCCGCACACGCCGCCGACATCGCCAAAAAGGTGCCCCACGCCCGCGACATGGACGACAAGATGGGCCAGGCACGCCGCAAGCTCGACTGGGACGCCATGTGGAAGTGCGCGCTCGACCCGGTCACCGGCAAGAAGCGCTACGAGGAATCCCCCGCCGCCACCGAGGGCACCTGCACCATGTGCGGCAAGATGTGCGCCGTCCGCACCGTCAACAAGGTGTTCGAGGGCACGACGATCGACCTCGGCATGGAGGACTAACTCGTCACCGGAGCCATAATCGGCCACAAGGCGTTCGTCAATTGTTGACGTGTGAACAATTTCTTTCATTTACGTAAAGATTGCACCACCCGCCCGGGATCGGCATACAGCCGGCCCGGGCAACTTTATAATGCGGGCAGGAGACCCATTTGAATCCGACCGAACAAGGGAGCGAACATGGATCGCAGTAAGGTACCAGCCGTCCTGTCCATCGCAGGATCCGATTCCAGCGGTGGCGCCGGCATTCAGGCCGACATCAAGACCATCACGGCGCACCGCCTGTATGCCGAGACGGTCATCACGGCCATCACCGCACAGAACACCCTAGGCGTCACCGCCGTGCAGAACATCTCCCCGGATATTGTCGCGGCGCAGATCGATGCCGTTTTTGACGATATCCGCCCCAGTGCCGTCAAGATCGGCATGGTTTCTTCTGCCGAGATTATCGAAGTCATAGCCGACCGCCTGAGCGCCTGGGACGCACAAAATATCGTCGTCGACCCCGTCATGGTCGCCACTTCGGGCGCTCGTCTCATCGCCGAGGACGCCACCGAAGCGCTTACACGCCGCCTGTTCCCGCTGGCGACCGTCATCACGCCCAATATTCCCGAGGCCATGGCGCTGCTCGACTACGAGGTCGATTCCGAGCGCACACAGCAAAACGCTGCCATGCTCCTCACCCGCCGCTTTGGCTGCGCGTCCCTCGTTAAGGGCGGGCATTTTGTCAACGAGGCCAACGATGTGCTAGCAGAGCCCGCGCCGCTCGATGACGAGGGCAACCACCTGGGCGATCCGCTCACCACGTGGTTCCGCCACAAGCGCATCGAGACCGCCAACACGCATGGTACCGGCTGTACGCTTTCGTCCGCCATCGCCTGCGCGCTGGCCCAGGGCATGGATCTTGCCGACGCCGTCAACGCCGGCAAGGCCTACCTAACCGGCGCTCTCGCCGCCGGCCTGAACATGGGCAAAGGCTCCGGCCCCGTCAACCACATGTGGCAGTACTAAATAGCCAGCAACCAAAACCACCACAAAGGCGCCCGTCCCTTTGTGGTGGTTTGGGGCTGCGCTACTCACCGAGCATCTCTTGGAGCTTGGCTGCCACGGCGTGGCCCAGGCTCTCGTGGCTTTCGGGCATCATGTGCAGATAATCGATATCGCCCGGCTCGGCAAAATCGGCGGCATTCAAAAAGTCGCAGCCAAACTGCTCAGCGACATACGCATAGTATTCGGCAAAATGCTCCGAGGCCTCGACGGAGCGCTCGTCAAAGTCGGTCATGTACACATCGGCGATCTGCGGTTTAATCTTGATAGGCGCCATCAGTAGAATGCGCGGGCAGGGCGCAGCGTCGGTCCACGGAAACGCGCGGACGGCGCGAATCAGCGCCATGGCGCCACGGGCGATATCGGAAGCTGTCACGTTAAAGACCGTCTTGCAGTCGTTGGTGCCCAGCATGATCACAATGGCGTCCAGCGGCTTATGGGCCTCGAGCAGCATCGGCAACGCGCGGATGCCGTTGAGATTGGTGTCCAGATGGCACATATCGTCGCGCACCGTCGTGCGGCCGTTTAGACCTTCCTCAATCACATGCCAGCCCTCGCCCAGGTCGCGCTGGGCCACGCCGCACCAGCGCACATCGTGCGCATAGCGCACCGCGGTGCCATCGCGCATGCCCGCCGGATCGTAGCCATAGGTATTGCTGTCACCAAAGCACAGGACGTTTTTCATCGCAAACCCCTCCTTCAGCAAAAAGCCGACGGGAGCAGCCCCTCCCGCCGGCTCGACCTATCTGTCAGCGCGCACCGATTACAGATACTTGCGCCAGTCGTCATCATCCTCGTCGTCCTCGGCAGCGGCATGAGCCTGCTCGGCGGCACGGGCGGCCGCGGCACGGGCGGCAACCTGGGCATAGGACTCCTCGTTGCGCTCGGGGAAGCTTGCCAGCACGTGCTCGAACTTGGCAAAATCCTCGTCCCAGCGCGTAGAGGGCACGGCAAAGAAGACCTGCTTGACCTTAAAGTCGCCCGATGCGAGCTCCTTGCGGAAGAGCTCGGCCACCGCCTCGGCGTCAAAGCCGTTGTTGTCACAGCCCCAGGCGCCCAGCACGAGCTTCTCGCGACCAAGCTCGTCGCAGATGGCCAGCACAAAGCGGATACGATCGCGCAGGGCGTCCAGCAGGGCATCGTCACCCACGCGATACTCCTGGCGAGCGCGCTTGGCGTTGGGCGCAGCGGCAACGATCACGTCGGCGTACGCATGCACGTGGTTGCGGTCGAAGCGCACCGCAGGCACCACCAGCGCACGGTTGCGGTACAGCTCACAGTTGATGTTGCGGCGACGGTTCTCGCCGTACCATTTGCGCTGCTTATCGAGCACATTGTACAGATACGAATCGGCACAGAGCGTGGCCTCCTGACCCAGATAGCCCTGGATGTAGCCACCGCCCGGGTTGGTGAACGAGGCAAAGGCGAGCACGGCCATGTCGCAGAACTGCGCGTAGCCTCGGCCGTTATCCAGAATGGCCTGCGTGGCAGAGGCGTCGAGCACGGTGACCTCGGGCAGGACCGGAGCGGGCTCCTCGGCAGCAGGCGCGGGCTCGGTCTCCGTGGCTTCCTCTGCGGGCACAGGCTCGGCCACGACCTCGGTCTCGGCAGGCGCAACCTCGGTGGCCTCAGACTCATCGGTAACCTGCTCTTCGGCAGCAGCCACCTGGGCCTTAGCCTTCATCGCCGCGACAAATCCGGCAGGCATGCCCTCGAACTCGCGCACGCCGGCAAGCGAGCGCTCGATATCCTTTGCGCACGCTTCGGACACAGTCGCCACGTGACGCTCGGCGGCCTTGGCACGGGCCTCGCGCTTGGGATTGGGCTGTCCCGCGCGGTTGGGCCTACGGTTACGGTTCCTGTTGTCGACGTCTGCCATAAGTGGTCACCTTTCTCGGTCGCTGCCGCTATCGGCTTTTCCCATCCATGATACCCCGCCGCGTACAAAAAAGGCGGCCCCGAAGGACCGCCTTTCGCATCGATTTGCGCGCGGCAAGCACCGCTGCAATCTGGCACTAGTCGCGACGACCAAGGATGTTCAGAATGCGCAGGAACACGTTGATAATGTCCACGAACAGGTTGGACGCCATGAGCACGGCGTTGGGCAGCGTGGGCGGCACCGTCGTTGCCACGTAGGTGTCGTAGCCAATAAAGCCGGCGAACACCACAATCACGATCAGGTCGGTGATGGTCTGCGAGACACCCATGAACATCAGCACGATCTCGACCAGAATCGTGGCAAGCAAAATGCCAAAACCAATGCCGTACACACGCTGGAAGAATTTGGGGAAGGTCACGCCCAGTGCGCCAAAGACAAAGGTGATGGCGGCAGTGGCGATAAAAGCGGTGTTGATGGTGGGCAGGTCGTAGTTGGCAAGGCCAAACGACGCGGTCAGACCAAAGGTGCTCGCAAAGATCGCGTAACCCGCGAGCGACAGGCCCACGGACTGCTTGCTGGCGGCGGCCGACATCATGACGATGCCGACAATGGTCAGGATAAACGAGCCAAAGACCAGCGGCAGGGCGGCGCCACTCATCATCATGCGCGCAAACGACATGGTGCCCGTAAAGTAGGCGCCAGCGCCCATAGCGCAAAAACCCAAAAAGATCAGGGCAGACATGGCAAGGTTGTACGCGCGCGGCGACATCTCCTTGGCACGGCTTGCGCCGGTCTCGATGGGGCCGTTCTGATAGCCCTGGATATCGTTCATAATTTCGTCCTTTCAAAAAGCGCCGCGACAGCGCCGTAGGTGACAAGATTCCTGCCATTGTACCCGAATGGCGCGCGCTCTTACCCGCGGCGCTCACTCTCGAGTGTGCGGTCGAACGCCCACACCCACCACCGCATCAGATGAGCCTGCGAGCCATCCGGTCGCTCACGCGCCTGGTCTTCCAGATACAGCTCGGTCGTATGTCCGCCAAAACGAACCTTATAGGTTGCCGTACGAATGCCGTGAACCGTCAGGCCAAAACCGGTAGACGAGACAATCTCGTCAATCGTAAAGCAGCGACCGTCGACCCAGCAGACGGTAACCGGCACAACTTGTCCGCCCGCGAGGATGCGGGTCACGACGTCCACATACTGCTTGTGCACGCGCCGAGTTTTGCCATCTGTCTGTCGATATTCCATGCCCCTATTATCGAACGCATGTTTGCATATTGTAAAGCGAACAGACTGTGGTTTTGGGGTGTCGGAGCGAGCGCACGTGTCCTCACGGCGTGTTAGCAAAAAGAACACCCGCGGTCAACAGGGCTAATATTCAATTTTAGTGCCAAAAAATTCACTTCTCCCGTCAGAACTCGGTAAAGAAACCCGCAGGAGGTGATACGATTTATCATGTTTTTGTAACGTTTCTGCAAACTTCGAGAAAGCCCATATATGGACGTAACGTTCTCAGCCTTCCTCGGCCAACTTGTTTCGAACCCAGTCCTTGCCGTCACCGTGTTCCTCGCGCTCGGCGCCATCTTCGTCAACGGATGGACCGACGCGCCCAACGCCATCGCGACCTGTGTCACCACGCGTTGCATGCCCGCCCGCGCCGCCATTCTCATGAGTGCCGCGTTCAACTTTTTGGGCGTGCTCATCATGACGCACTTTAATGCCAGCGTTGCCAACACCATCTCCCATATCGTCGACTTTGGCGGAAACAGCACCATGGCGCTCGCGTGCCTCTGCGCGGCCCTGTTCTCCATCGTCGTCTACGGCGCCACGGCATCGCGTTTTGGTATCCCCACCTCGCAGAGCCACAGCCTCATCGCCGGCCTGACCGGCGCTGCCATCGCCCTCGGCGGCGCCAGCAGCGTCAATGTCCACGAGTGGATGAAGGTCATCTACGGCCTGGCGCTCTCCATCGGTCTGGGCTTTGTCATGGGCTGGGTCCTGTGCAAGCTCGTCTCGATTCTTTTCGCTGCCGCCAACAGGCGACGTGCCAACGTCTTCTTTAAATATGCTCAGATCGCGAGCGCCGCGGCCATGAGCTTTATGCACGGCGCGCAGGATGGACAAAAGTTCATCGGCGTGCTCTTTTTAGGTGTCGCCTTTGCCAACGGACAGACCGGCGTCGGCGACGCCGGCATCCCCATCTGGATCATGCTGCTGTGCTCGGCCACCATGGGCATCGGCACCAGCGTGGGCGGTGAGCGTATCATCAAGTCCGTCGGCCAGAGCATGGTTAAGCTCGAGAAGTATCAGGGCTTCTCTGCCGACCTGGCAGGAGCCGCAAACCTGCTGCTTGCCACGCTCACCGGTATCCCCGTGTCCTCCACGCACATCAAGACCTGCGCCATCATGGGCGTCGGCGCCGTCAAGCGCCTCTCGGCCATCAACTTCGGCGTGGTCAAGGACATGATGTTCACGTGGTTCTTCACCTTCCCCGCCTGTGGACTCATCAGCTTTGTCATGGCCAGGCTGTTCATGATGTTCCTCTAGTCAAACCGAACGTCCATCCGGACCGCATTACCTCGCCCACCCGTCTTCGCCCCGAAAGGATCACTCATGGCAAAGAAACCCGATTCGTTCTACTTTGACAACTACGTCGCCTGCGCCGACTTCGCCGTTCAGGCAGCCGAGCTGCTCACCAAGATTTTTGAGAACTTTGACCCCGCGCAGATCCACGACATGCTCGAGAAGATGCATGCGATTGAGCATGCAGCAGACAAGAAGCACCATGAGCTCGAAGACGCCCTGCTCACGGCCTTTATTACCCCGCTTGAGCGCGAGGACCTTAACCTCATGAGCTGCTCGCTCGATACCGTGCTCGACCGTATTGAGGGCGTCGTGCAGCGCCTCTACTTCACCAACATCCAGAGCATCCACCCCGATGCCATCGTGATCGCCCACAAGGTGACCGACGCCTGCCGCGCCATGAAGGACCTGATGGTCGAGTTGCCCAACTACCGCAAGTCCAAAACGCTGCGCGAGCTCGTCATCCAGATCAACACCATCGAGTCCGAGGCCGACGAACTCTACATCAACGCCATGCGTAACCTGCACGTCAACGGCAAGGACCCGCTCGAGGTCATCGCCTGGCGTGACGTGTACGCCTTCTTGGAGTACTGCGCCGACTGCTGCGAGAATGTGGCCGATGTCGTGGATTCGATTGTCATGAAGAACAGTTAATTGGGGGTATGCGTCCCACCGGCGAAGGCCCGGCACCTATTTGCTTTCTCTCTCCGGCTGCACGGCAGAGTCGTTCGAAAGTAAATAGGTGTCGGGCCTTCGCCTTGCGTACCGCCATTGGGAACTTTGGCTGATTGTTTTAGCGCAATGGGGGTTTGGCTGAAGGGACCTTTGGTACCCGCTCGGACACTTTGGCCCTTGGTGAGCGTTTGACTGATTGCTGCTTTGGGTACTCTTTGGATTACTTTGGGTTTGTTTTATTTTTAATTGTTGGAGGGCTTGTATGTCGTATTTGGATCTGGCTCGGTCTCGGTATTCTTGTCGTTTGTTTGAGGATCGTTCTGTTGAGCAGGCTGTGGTGGATACCATTGTTGAGGCTGGGCGCATTGCTCCTTCTGCTTGCAATAATCATCCAACCCGTGTGATGGTGTTGGATACGCCTGAGCTTCTGGAAAAGGCAGCTGCTTGTCAGCCTCGGTTTGCTCGTGATGGGTCCATCTTTGGCGCTCCGCTCATCTTCCTCGTTTGCAGCGTTACCAACGATGCTTGGGTGCGTCCCTATGACCAGATGAACTCCAGCGCTATCGACACCTCGATTGTTTGCGATCAGATGATGATGGAGGCCGAGGAACAGGGCCTGGGAACGTGCTGGGTATGCCATTTTAAGCCTGAGCTAGCCCGCGAGCAGTTCAACCTGCCCGAGGGCGTTTATCCCTACCACATGCTCGTCTGCGGCTATCCCGCCGACCATATCGCCGACCCCGAGCATCGCGAGGCCCGCACCATTCCCCTATCCAATTTCCTCCTCAAGTAGTTTTTGGCCCATGTCCTAAAATCTACCTTTTACCGCTCAAACGTTCGCCGAGTTCTGCCCTATCGCACGCAGAGCTCGGCGTTTTGTTTCCCAACCCGTATACAGCTACAAAAAAGGAGCTCGCAAGCGCGAGCTCCTTTTAAGGGGCTAGATTGTAGTTTTAGCGCTAGTCCAGGTCGTCCGCGGCAAAGTTGTCAATCGGGGCGAAGGGGTCGGCCACGGGGACAACCGGATCAGCGACAGGCAGTGGCTCGGCGGCAGGCATGGTCACGGCAGGAGAAGCCGCAGAACCGACCGGCGTAGAAGCCAGCAGATCGGCCGGGAAGGAATTCTGAGCATCGTCCATAAAGTGCTGAATGAGCTTGAGATACTCGGCCTTGAACTCCTCGCGGGAAGCCTTCAGACGGTCAATCTCCTCGAGCTCGGCCTGCTTCTCGGTCAGGGCCTGACGGATGACCTCGCGGGCCTTGGCGTCGGCCTCGTTGCGGATGCGGTCAGCATTCTCGTTAGCGTCGTTGACAATCGCCTCGGCGGTCTGCTGAGCCGCAATGAGAGCGGCGGAAATCTGACGCTCCTGAGCGGAGAAATCGGGAGCGGGAGTGGCGACAGGGGCAGCCTGAGCGGCAGAATCCTGGGCCTGCGCAAGCTGAGCCTGCGTATCGGCAAGCTGCTGCTCGGTGGCGGTCAGGCGACCCTTAAGATCAACGATCTTGGCAAGCATAGCGTCGACCTCGGAGGACAGGGTCTCCAGGAAGACGTCGACCTCGGCGGGATCGTAGCCGCGCTTGGCCTCAGAGAAGGTCTGAGCCTGGATGTCAGCAGGGGTAATAGCCATAACAAGTTCTCCTTTATCATCGCCTTGGCGCTAAGCGCCCGACATAGGTTACTGAGCCAGTCCTATACGAGTATACCTATAAGTAGCTGCAGAATGAGCTTCTGCACCAACTGCAACGCAATAATCGCAACGACCGGTGAAAAATCGATACCGCCCATCGGCGGCATAAACCGGCGAAACAGGTTGAGCCAAGGGCCGCAAACGCTGTCGAGCACCGCCGCGATATCCTGTAGCAAACCACCCTGCTTCATGGGAATCCACGTCATAAAGCAGTAGACCACAATCAACGTGGAATAAAAATTAAACAGCGTGTTGACAAGCTGAACGATGGTGTAGATGTTGATGGGAATCTCCTCGCCTTGTCTTTACTTGAGATAGCCGTCGGCGCGAAGCTTCTTAAGATCCGAATCCTTGACCTCGCAGCCGGCGGGCAGCACCATAAACACGCGGTCGCCCACTTCTTTGACCGAAGCGCCCAGGCCGCAGGCAAAGCCATAGCTAAAGTCCAGGACGCGTTTGGCGACCTCGGTGCGAACGCCCACAAAGATCAGCGCGACAGGCTGCTTGGTACGCACGCGGCGCACGACCGTCTCCACGTCGTCATAACTCTCCGGACGAAGAACGTAGGCCGGCAACTGAGGCGTGGCGTTGATGATATTGCTCGCATAGGCAGAGGCATCGCTCGGCGTTGAAGCAGGAGCGGGCACAGCGGCAGCGCGGACCCGAGCGTTCTCGGCGTAGCTTGACGGCGTGTCATAGGCGCCGGGACGATAACCGCCCGCAGCGGCATCCTGAGAGCGCGAAGGCGGATTGTACGTCGTAGCGTGACGGGAGTCGTCGCCGATCAGTTGACCGGAACGCGTGTACACAGCAACCGACTCAGCCTCTCCGCGGCGTGTCTGCCCCAGCAGTCCATTGCTCGGTTCATCTTGCGTGTAGAAGCCCTCGCCCGAAGCACCGCTGTAGCCGTTGTTCTGATAGCCGTCGTCATAGCCGTCATCGTAACCGTAGTCATCATCCTGGCCATAACCCTGGTCATAACCCTGCTGGCCGCCTAGGTGCATTTTATTTTTAATTTCGTCAAGGAAACCCATGGTTGTGTCCTCTCACGGTCTAATGCAGGCGCTCTGACAATCAGCGCGCACTTCAGGCTCTTATTTTACTTCAAACTCCGGGCTAAATACTACCCTGCCCAGGCGAACAAGCGTCGAGCCTTCCTCAAGGGCGGGCTCAAAGTCCTCGCTCATGCCACAAGATAGCTCAGGCAGACACAGATCGGGGTGTGCCGTCTCCAGCTCATCCCTCAACTCACGCAGCCCGGCAAAGGTGCGGCGCGCCACATCCTTATTCCCCCGGGGTGCCATGGTCATAAGCCCCTGCACACAAATTCCCTCAAGTTCCGCAAGCTCGCCAGCCGCGGCACGAACCTCATTGGGCGAAAAGCCGCCCTTGGACTCCTCCCCGCTTACATTAACCTCTATCAGCACCCGCTGAGGACCGGCAAGCTCGCCCGTCTCAATCTTGCGGACAGCACGGCTCGAGATAGCCTGCGCCAAATGAAGCGACCCCACCGAATGAATCAGCTCGGCCGCACCGAGCACCGCATTGATCTTGTTGGTCTGAAGATTACCGATCATATCGAAGCGCACCTCGGGCAGCTCCGGATGCTCCGCCAGCCCCGCAAGCTTGCGAACAAGCTCCTGCGGACGGTTCTCGGCAAAATGACGATACCCTGCCTGGATGGCGGCAACGGTCTCATCGACGCCAACGGTCTTGGAGACGGCAATCAGACGTGCGGCATTGTGTGGACGCCCCGCGCGATCGAGTGCGGCATAAAAGCGTTCGAGAATCTGCTCGCGGCGAGCGCGCATCACGTTCAAATAATTATCCATTGCCAATCGCCTCCGCTAACAGCCGTACAAGTAATCCCATGCTAACGCAAGAGCGCGGCCCTGCATGTGCAAGGCCGCGCTCACTTAGGTATTTACAATCTTTCGACGAACGGAGCTACCCTACTCCTCGTCATCCTCGGTATCGTCCTCGTCCTCGAGGTGCTCGAGCAGGTAGCGAAGACCCTCGCTCACCTCGTTAGCGGGCACCTTGGCAACAAAGCGCGCATCGACAGCTGGCCTCATGATGACGCCCTCGCCCGAAGGTACGCGCATGCTCTCGAGCTCATCCTCATCCGTACGGGCGATATCGCCGGCGTTCATGCGCTGGCCGGTCAAAAGGAAGGTCAGACGGCAGGCGGCATCGATGGAAATCGAGGCGATGCGATCGAGGTAGCGCGAAACCATGATGGCGCGGCGCAGATCGTCATAGTTGCTGTCGTCGTCCATAAACTCTCCCGCGTCCATGCGGTTGAAGGTACGGAAGAACTTCTCATAGGCCGCATGCACCGGCTCGTCCTCGACGGCCAGGTTGCAGATGATGGACATGTCGTTGGTGACGAGCGCGGAAAGCGACGAGCCCAGCACCTGGTATACGGCTTCGGCCTCGGCCTCAACCGTACCGACGAGCTCCTGGGGCAGCGAGATATCGGCCTTGACCATATGACGCGTGGCGCGGCAGATCTGGCGAACCTTATCGGTCATGCGCTGCAGGTTAAAGTCGACGTAGATGATCGTCTGCAGCAAGCGGAAGTCGGAGGCGACCGGCGACTGCGTAGCGATCAGGTTGTAGCACACGGCCTCCAGGTTGGCGCAGCGCGCGTCAATCGAAAGCGTGCGCTTCTTGGTCTTGGTGGCGAGTTTGCGGTCGTCGGTCACATAGGCCTTCACGGCGTCATGAAGAGCCAGGTCTACAGCCTCGTAGATGCTCAACATCTCGTGACGAGCCTCGACGAGCTGACGGGAAAACAGTTTGCGCATGGTTCACTCCAATCAGTTGGGTGCGGTCATGCCGCCCGCACAGTGAATACGCACCGGACCAGGTCCGATCGGCTCGGGACTAGTCGCACCGATCAGCCAAAGCGGCCGGTGATATAGTCTTCCGTCCGCGAATCCACCGGGCTGGTGAAGATCGCGTCGGTTTGACCATACTCGATGAGCGTGGCGGGCTCGCCGGCAACCTCCTGCAAGAAGAAGGCGGTGTAGTCGCTAATGCGAGCTGCCTGCTGCATTGAATGTGTGACGATGATGATCGTCATCTCGGGCGCCAGCTCAGCCATCAGATCCTCGACCTTGGAGACGGACGTGGGGTCGATGGCGGAGCAGGGCTCGTCCATCAGAAGGACATCGGGCTGCACCGCGAGCACACGCGCGATGCACAGACGCTGCTGCTGACCGCCCGAAAGCGCCAAACCATCCTTGTTGAGCTGATTGGATACCTCTTTCCAGAGGTTGGCGCGCTTGAGCGATTCTTCCACGATGTCATCGAGGTCGCTTTTGCTAGTCACGCCCTGCAGACGAGGGCCAAAAGCAACATTCTCGTAGATGGATTTAGGGAACGGGTTGGGCTGCTGAAAAATCATGCCCACGCGGCGGCGAAGGTCGACCGGGTCGACGCCCTCGGCATAGATATCGTTGCCGTCGAGCGTCATGGTGCCCTCGACGCGCGTGCCCTCGATAAGGTCGTTCATACGGTTGATACAGCGCAAAAACGTCGATTTGCCGCAGCCCGAAGGGCCGATAAACGAGGTAATGGCGTTTTTGGCGATGTTGAGGTCGAGACCCGTCAGCGCATGAAAGTCACCGTACCAAAAGTTGAAATCCTTGGCCGTGATGGCCGCTTGCTCCAGCGTGGGAGCGGACTGATAGACGGACATGGGACTCCTTAACTAGCGGCGTTTGCGCGACAGATAACGCGCAAACAGATTGAAGGCCAGAATAATCGCCATCAGCAAAAGCGCGGTGCCGTAGGCTGCGTTCATGTTGATGCCGTCATTGGCAAGCAGATAAAGGTGAACGGTCATGGGGCGGCCGGAATCGAGCGGCGAAATAGGCAGGTTGATGGCCTGGCCCATGGTGTAGAGCACCACGGCGGTCTCGCCGATGGCGCGGCCGATGGCAAGTACGATGCCGGTGGCGATGCGGCCAAAAGCTGAAGGAAGCACGATCTTGGAGACGACCTGCCACTTGGTGGCACCCAGGCCATATGCGCCCCAACGGATATAGCGCGGAACGGCGCGGATTGCCTCCTCGGTGGTACGCATGACAATGGGCAGCATCAGAAGTGCGAGCGCCAGGGCGGCCGAAACCATCGAAAGACCCAGGCCCATGGCCTCGACAAACAAGGCGTAGCCAAAAAGGCCCATAACAATGGAGGGCACCGAGGCCAGGGCATCGGCAGCATAGCGAATGATGTCGACAACCTTGCCCTGCTTGGCATATTCAGCCAGATAGACCGCAGCCAAGACGGCAACCGGCGTGCAGATGAGCATGGCGAGCGCCGTCACGTAGACGGTCGAGACGATAGTGGGCCAAATGCCGCCCTCGGCGTTTACGCCCTGCGGCCAGCCAAAGATAAAGTCGAGCGAGATGTGCGGCAGACCGTTGATAACTACATAGGCGATGATGGCGACCAGCACCAGCGTGGTGATATAGGCCGCGGCGCGAAACACGCCGAGCATAATCTTGTTGGACAGATCCTTGTTGATGCGGCCCTTCTTACCATGGGAAAGGGCACGCTTGATGCGTTCGCGCGACGAGGTCGTATCGACCGTCGTGTCAACGGAATCGGACATAGCCTACCCCCTCTTCTTCTTGGAAATCAGACGGACGATGCCCACCAATGCGGCGGAAATGATAAACAGGACCACGCCCATGCCAAACAGAGCCGAGCGGTGCAGGCCCGAGGAATAGCTCATGTCGAGCGCGATCTGGCTCGTGAGCGTCGAGATGGGGCTCGAGATGCTGTCCGGGATGACCGGAGCGTTGCCAACGACCATGAGCACGGCCATGGTCTCACCGATGGCACGACCCATGCCCAAGACAATCGCATCGACGATGCCCAACTTGGCTGCAGGCAGCACGACCTTGTAGATGGTCTGCCACTTGGTGGCACCCATGGCATAGGATGCCTCGCGAATGCCCATGGGAATGGAATTGAGGGCATCGATGGTGAGCGTGGTGATGGTGGGAACGATCATGATGGCGAGCACGAACCACGCCGTCAGCGCACCAAAGCCAAGACCGCCGGTCAGCTGCGCGATAAACGGACGGATGATGACCATGCCAAAGAAACCGTAGATGATGGAGGGGATACCCGCCAGCAGGTCGACGGCGGGGCTGATGAGACTGCGCACGCGCTTGCCGGCGATCTCGACCAGATACACGGCCGTGCCCACACCCAGGGGCACACCCATGGCGAGCGCACCGACCGTCACCAGACCAGAGCCCGCCAGCAGCGACATGATGCCGTAGTGGCCCTCGGAGGGCGCCCACGTAAAGCTAAAGAAGTCCGCCAGACCGATGTCGGTAAAGACGGGCAACGCCGAGTACGTGGTAAAGACAAAAATCAGGATGACGGTGACGACCGCCAAGAACGCGCAAGCAAAGAAGATCCACTGCAGCGCCTTCTCTTTGAGATAGGTGCTGCGCGACACCAACGCCAACTCACGCTTTTTGGGCGCCTGAGCCTCTCGCTCAATCTGGGGGGTTTCCTGCGCTTCCATGCTACTCACTCCCCTTTCCGTCGTTGGTGACGGGAATAAAGCCCGCCTCGCGAATCTGCTTGTCCATCTTCTCCGACGTCACATAGTCAATGTAGTCCTGTGCACGCTGCGAAGGCGTACCCTTCACAAAGAAGTAAAGGTCGCGCGAGATGGGGTAGCCGCCACTTGCGACCGTCTTCTCGGATGCCTCGACATGGTTGACCGAAACAGCCTTAACCGAAGTCTTAGCGTTGAGGCTCTCGACAAAACCCAGCGAGATGTAGCCAATGGCACCACGCGAACGGGACACGACATCGCGTACCTGGCCCGTGCCCGAAAGAACGGCAGAGCGACGATCGAACGGCGTGCCGTCCATCACGATGGTACGGAAGGCCTCGCGCGTACCGGACGCCTCATCGCGGTTAATAACCTGAATCTTCAGGTCCTCTCCGCCGACTTCCTTCCAGTTGGTAATCTTACCGGCGTATATGTCGCGAAGCTGCTCGGTCGAGAGGTTGTCGACCGGATTATCGTCGTTCACGATGACTGCGATGCCGTCGTGCGCGATTACAATCGGGGTCAGGCCCAGATTCTGCTCGTCGGCATTGAGGCCACGAGACGAGCTGGCGATGTCAGCCGTGCCGTTGCTGACGGCCTCAATACCGGCAGAAGAGCCAAGGCCAGAGACGAGCACGTCGGTGCCGGTCTCCTCCTTAAAGCCCTCGGCCGCAATCTCGGCAATGGGAAGGCAGGTGGTCGAGCCGGCCACGGTGATAGAAAACGTGGAAGATCCCGAGGAGCAGGCACACAGCGTAAGCGTGAGCACTGCCGCGCTTAGGACCGATGCGATCTTTCTCATAGCATCACGCCGATCGCAGCATGGCGCCCACAGGTGCCGCCCTCGTTGCGGTAGGAATAAAAGCGGTCGTTCTGACGAACGGTGGAGAGCTTGGTGTCCACAATGCCGTTCTCTACGACGCCGGCGTCCATCAGCGCCTCGCGAATGGCGGCGGAAAGATCGAGCATACGAGAAGCGGCAGCATCGATGCACGCGAACTCGGAGGCAAAGCGGTCCATAAGTTCTTGGGACACCTCGTACTCGTCACCCAGGATATGGGGCCCAATATAGGCAGAGATGTCGTCTGGCTTGCAGCCAGCCGCCTCGCAGAGCGCTTGGCACGCCTTGGCGGAAATGCGCGCAATCGTGCCCTTCCAGCCAGAATGCACCACGGCAAAGCCGCCGGGAGCCACCAGCACAACGGGAACACAATCGGCAAAGCAAAGCATCACGGGCACCTCATGCGCCGTGCAGACGAGGGCATCGCAGCCCTCGGCAATCTGCTCGCGAATGTTCTCGAGATCATCGGCGCCGTTCGAGGTCACCGTCACGACATTGTCACCGTGTACCTGATTGGGGACAAGCAGGTTGTGCTCGCACTCGGCGGCACCCATGGCCTCGAGTACGCGGCGACGATTTTCTTGAACGGCAAAGGGGTCATCGCCAACATGCGAGCCCAGATTGAGTGAGGAGTACGCATCTTCGGAAACACCGCCAGTGCGTTCGGTGAAGGCAAAGCGGACATCGTGCGTCGCGCCCTCTACCAACGTAACTCCATCATGGTCGACACGCGAAACGTTGTCCGCACGTGCTGCCATACTAAAGCCTCCTAATAACACAAGTATCGCGGCCAAGCCGCAGCAGTCCGTGCCATACGGCTGCCATACTTCTACAAAAGGATACCCGCAGCGGTAGGAACCAAACGTAAGGGGAACGTAAAGAGATTGGAGACTTTCGTTTACAAACGAGAAACAAAACGGGGTGCATCCAAATGGATACACCCCGTGCAGGTCGTTGAGAAAAACGAACTAGAAGCTACCACGCTTAAGGAAGTCGGGAAGCTCAAACTGGTCGTTACCAAAATTGGGAAGCTCCGTACCGCCGACATTGCGGGTCGGGGCAGACTGAGCCGAGCTTGCAGCGGGAGCGGTACGCTGAGGCTCGGCAACGGAAGCCTTGCTCTGGGACTGCTGGGCAGCGAAGAGCTCGTCCTGACGGTTGACATTAGAGTCGGAGAAGCCCGTAGCGATAACGGTGATGCGCACCTGATCGCCCAGGGACTCGTCGACAACGGTACCGAAGATGATGTTGGCCTCGGGATCGACGGCGTTGGCGACAACGTCGGCAGCGTCGCTGATCTCCTGGATGCCCAGATCCTTGGATCCGGCGATGGAGAGCAGGACGCGCGTAGCACCATCGATAGAGCTCTCGAGCAGCGGGCTGGAAATAGCCTGCTGGGCGGCGTCGACGGCACGGGTGTCCCCAGAAGAAGTACCGATACCCATCATGGCGGTGCCGGCCTGCTTCATGATGGTCTTAACATCAGCGAAGTCCAGGTTGATGATGCCCGGGACGGTGATGAGGTCGGTAATGCCCTGGGTACCCTGGGAAAGGACGCCATCGGCAATCGCGAAGGCCTCGAGCATGGTGGTCTTCTTCTCGGCGATGTCGAGCAGCTTGTCGTTAGGGATAACGATCATGGTGTCGACGCAATCGGAAAGGGTCTTAATGCCCTCTTCGGCGCTCTTCTTACGCTTGCGGCCCTCGAAGGTGAAGGGCTTGGTCACGACGGCGACGGTCAGCGCACCGACCTCGTTCATCGCGATATCGGCAACGATGGGAGCGGCGCCGGTGCCGGTGCCACCGCCCTCGCCGCAGGTGATGAACACCATGTCGGCGCCAGCGAGCGCCTCGGCAATGTCATCGCGGGACTCATCGGCAGCCTTGCGACCAACCTCGGGGTTGGCGCCAGCGCCCAGGCCGCGGGTAAGGTCGGTACCGATGTGGACCTTGATATCGGCATCAGAGATCGCGAGCGCCTGAGCATCGGTGTTGATGGCAACAAACTCGACGCCACGAATGCCCTCTTCGATCATTCGATTGACCGCGTTGGTACCGCCGCCGCCGACGCCGACCACCTTAATGACGGCAAGGTAGTTGTTGATCTCTGTCTCGTGCATGTCGGTCCTCCGAACAAAGGTTATAGCCATAGCATGGGTTGACCCCTGCGCACATTAACCTTCAGGTTGAAAGTAAATGCAAAGGTAAACCGTATTATGTTTGCACATTATGAACGTATCAGTCAAATAATTGACCGTGAAAACCAAACAAACCAGATAAACGGCGTGGTATGGCCCCTCAACAAAGCCACACACCGACGCTAAGCGGTCGGTGCGTTTCTAAACGTATAGTTGCCGGGAGACCGAACGTTGATGTAGGTTACGCCCTCTACCTGCGACAGAAGCTTGGTCACGACGCGTTCCTTCTTGGCGATATCATCAGAATCGCCCAGCGAGACCTCAACGCCATTATCAAGATTCGCCGAGATGGCCTCGACCGAAGGTATAGAAATATCCTTGATCTGCGCCAAGAATTCGCCGGAAAAACCACGCACGTAATCCAGGCCCGCTTTAACGGCCTTGGAAGAAACAGCCCGCCCCGAGACCGGCTCGACATCAGCCGAGACATCGGTAAGCAGCACGGCCCCGTAGTGCTTGGCCAGCGCCAACGCAGCATCGATACCGCCCAATGTGTTGGCGCCCTCACCCGAAGTGACGACATTTCCCTGGTCGTCCACCTCCACAGAGGTCGAAAGCGGTGCGATCCAGGTGTCATCGTCGCCGATGGCCCAGGCAAGATCGTCGGAACTTATATAAGCGATCGCGGTGACCTTGCGCTCCGTCGGCGTAATGACGAGCGTGTGGGGAAACTGCCGTTGAACGTCCACGCCCGAAACCCACGGGTTCTGCTTGAGATCTTCGGTAATCTGGTCGGGATTTACGTTGAAGAGCGATGTGTTCTCGGGCAGACTGATCAGCTGCATGGCATCGTGCTTGGTCACATGCTCGCTGCCCTCGATCTGAATATCGGTAGCGGCAAACAGGCCGGAATTGATAACGACGATGGCAACGACGGCAAGCACGGCCACAGCCGCCAAGATTCCGCCCACGATTTTGCCCTTGCCCTTAACGGCAGAGGCGGCCTCGGACGTCTTACTCGCCATGGCGCCAAGCGACGACAGCGGATTGATACCCTTATTGGTCGCAGGTGCCTTAGTGGCGGGCACCGACGTCAACGAGCGCGGCTTGGCAGCGCCCAACGTACGACCGGGATGCGTCGCTTTAGCCCCCAGCGAGGGCTTGGGCGTCACTATGGGGCGAGAGGGCTTGGCACCCATCGCCGACTTAGACGTCACCGAGGGGCGCGGAGCCGGGTGAACCGTCTTTTTTGCGGCAGGGCGTCCACCAAGTTGCGAGCCGACGACCGGACGTTTGGCGGACCGTACGGATCCAGCGGGCTTGGAGGACACAGGGGGCTTGCGTTGAGGCTGGACGGGTGCGCCGGAACGCCCTCCGGCGCGGCGGAAGGTAGGTTTCGATGCTCTAGAAGCCGAGGAATTTGACTTCCGGTCTGAGCTCGATGCCATACGCCTCCCTCACCTTTCCGTGCACATGCCTGATAACCGCGGCCACATCATCGGCCGAGGCGGTACCGTTATTAACGATAAAATTAGCGTGTACGGGCGAAACTTCCGCACCGCCAACCGAAAAACCCTTTAATCCACAATCCTCAATCAGCTTGCCAACGCTCGCGTCGGGTGGATTGCGAAAGACCGACCCGCAAGAAGCGCGACCCATGGGCTGCGTGCGTTTGCGCCTCGTCAGGTACCGCTCCATACGCTCGCGAATGTCGGCCTTAGGCGCAGGCTTGAGCTTAAGCACGCACTCGAGAATAATCTCGTTACGCGGCAGGCTGCACTCACGGTAGCCCCAGGCAATCTCGGACCCCGCATAATGCTTAATGCCGGATGCCGGGTCAAACGTGACCACATCCTCGACAAGCGAACCTATCCACTCGGTCCGCGTACCGGCGTTCATAGATACGGCGCCGCCGACCGAGCCGGGGATGCCAACCGCAAACTCAAGGCCCGAAAGCCCGCGCGACAGGGCATCGTTGACCAAACGTGCGAACATAACGCCCGCGCCAACGGTCAGCGTGCAACCGTCCTCGGCAATAACGGTGCGCTGAAACTCACGCCCCAGCGAAATGACGGCGCCGCGATAGCCCGCATCGGCAACGAGCAGATTAGATCCCTTGCCGATAATGACCCACGGCACCTGCTCACGGTCGAGCACTGCCACGGCACGACGAAGGGCATGATAGCTATGGCACGTCACGAAGAGGTCGGCCTTGCCGCCGATACGATAACTCGTATGACGCGCAAGGCGTTCATCCTCGACTACATCCGTGTCGATCATGCCCGAAAGCGCCATGACGGCGTTAAACAGACCCATAGGGGCTAAGCGTCTTTCTTGACAGTCAGATACTCGATGAACTCAGGTCCAACGGTCGTAACGTCGCCGGCGCCCATAGTAAGCAGCAGATCGCCCTCACCTACCATCTTCTCGAGCTCACGATTGAGCTCGAGACGGCTGGAGCAGTACACGACCTCCTTGCCAGGGTGCTTGGCGCGCACAGTATCAGCGAGCATCTTGGAGGTTACGCCCGGAATCGGCATCTCGCCGGCAGAGAACACATCGATGAGCAGCAGCTTATCGGCATTGGCGAAGGCATCGGCAAAGTCATCGCACAGCGCCTGCAAACGCGAATAGCGGTGCGGCTGGAACACGACGTCAACATGCTTATAGCCCAGCGACGAGGCGGCGGCAAGCGTCGCCTTGATCTCGGTGGGGTGATGGCCGTAGTCATCGACCACGGTGATGCCGTCAATATCGCCCACATGGGTAAAGCGGCGGCGGACGCCCTCAAAGCTCGAAAGCGCCTCGGCTGCGGCATCGATGTCGAGACCCAGGACATGGGCAACGGTTAGCACTGCCGTGGCGTTGAGCATGTTGTGGCGACCGGGGTTGCTCTTGATCTCGACAGCATGCTCGGTCCCATCCTCAAAGCGAACGGTAAAGTCGCTCTGAATGCCCTTGACATCCGGATGCACGCAGACGACGTCGTTGGTTTCGGCAAAGCCATAGGAAAGCACGTGGCGACCCGTCGACTTGGCGAGTTCGACCAGATGCGGGTCCTCACCGCAAACGATGACGGTACCGCCCTCTCCAACCAGGCCCATAAACTTGGCAAAGGTGGCCTCGATCTCCTCGATGCCCGAGTAGTGGTCGAGATGGTCGGCCTCGACGTTGGTCACGATGACCACGTTGGGGTTCAGGAACAGGAACGAGCTGTCGGACTCATCGGCCTCGGCGACAAAGTAGTCACCCGAGCCGTTCTTTCCGTTGGTATCGTAACCCTCGACGATACCGCCGATCAAAAAGCTGGGATCCAGACCCATGCGGTCGAGCATGGTGGCACACATCGAGGACGTCGTGGTCTTGCCGTGCGTACCGGCAACAGCGATGGTGGTGTAGCCGTGGCCCAGAGCCGAGAGCATCTTGGCGCGGGGCCACACAGGAATACCGAGCTCGCGAGCACGCACAAGCTCGGGGTTGGACTCGGGAATAGCGGTAGAGACCACGACCACGTCGGGCTTGACCTCATCGATCGTGGCGGCCTCGTGGCCCACATGAACCTTCACGCCAGCACGGGTAAGCTGACGAATGTAGCGCGAGGTCTTAAGGTCGGAACCGGTAACGGCATAGCCACGCTCGTGCAAAACGAGAGCGATGCCGCTCATGCCGGCGCCACCGATACCGATAAAGTGGGCGCTCTTGAACTCGGGCGCGGAGGTTGCAGTCTGGGAATCAGCCATGTGCTCGTGTACTCCTTGCGTAAACACTGCCTGTAACCCGTTAACTGTACCGCACCTACCGCATCCGCGCGAGCGCAAGCTCGATATCCCGTCTAACTAACGCAAACCCTCTACCGCATCGGCCAAAAGTGCGGCGGCGCGGTCCTGAGCCAACCCGCGCGCCGCCTGACGCATGGCATCGCGCGCTGCAGCGTCATCGACCAGATGCAGCAGCTCCTCGGCAAACGCAGGAGCATCGATATCGGCATCGGCACAAAGCACGCCGGCACCGGCATCGACCAGATAACGCGCATTGGTCGTCTGGTGGTCGGCCGTGGCATGCGGATACGGCACGAGCACCGAAGGCACGGCGAGGGCGGCAATCTCGGCCACACTCGAGGCGCCGGAGCGCGAGAGCACCAGGTCAGCTGCAGCTAGCATGTCGCCCATGTCGTCAATGTAGGGCTGGACGCGATAGCGCTTCGTCTCATCGGACGTCAGCGCCAAAGCACGCTCGGTGTCCTCAAAGCCGTCGGCTCCCGTCGAATGCAAAATGTGGAGATTCTCGCGGGTCAGCAGCTCACTCTTGAGCGAGGCTACGCGCTCGTTGAGATGCTGGGCACCGAGCGAACCACCAAAGACGAGCAGAAGCGTCGCATCCTCGGGCACGCCAAGTGCCTCGCGGCCGCGGGCGCGATCGCCCTCAATGACCGAGCGGCGCACCGGATTACCGGTCATGAGCACATGCTCGGGGTCGCCCCCGCGCTCAAAGACAGAGCGCGCAGCCGGCACCGAGATACACACGCGGGCGGCATGGGAGCTCATCATCTTATTGGCCAGGCCCGGAACAGAGTTCTGCTCGTGCAGCAGATACGGAACGCCCGCATCCTTGCACCAGCCCAGCAGCGGGACCTCGACGTAGGCACCAAAACCGATGGCAGCATCGGGCTTGCCAACCTTTGAGAAATGGCTGGCGAGCGAGCGCTTGGCCTTATTGACGCGCCACAGCGAGCTCAGCGCGGTCCAAGGACGGGAGCGGTCGAAGCCCGTGACCGTGATAGGTACAAAATCGAACCCGGCCTCGGGAACCAAACGACCCTCGAGCTTGTGCGACTGGCCCACGAACACAACATGATGTCCGCGGTCGCGCAACTCCTCAGCCAAGGCAAGCGCAGGGTTGATATGTCCCGCCGTGCCGCCGGCTGCGATAGCAACGGTCATCTTATCGGTCATGAAAATCCCTTCGTACGCGCGGTCCCTGATCGTCGGTGCGCAGACGCGCCGACGGGTCCGAATTCAAATTGATTCGATTATATCCGCCGCCCGAGCTTCGGGGGTTCGGGCGTTGGGGACGCCCCTGCGGAGCCGTTCGCGGGCGCGGACGAGCCGCCGGCTCGGACGCAGAGCCATCCAAGACGGTAAAACCGTTGCGCGAAGGGCGATCGCCGCGCACATGGGGCACGCCGGCGGTGCTCTCGTCCATAACGGCAAAGCTCTCGCGGCGACGGTCGTACTCATCACGACGGGCGCTCTCGTGCGAGACGCGCAAGATCAGCCCCGCAAGCATAAGCGATACGATAATCGACGAACCGCCGTAGCTGATAAATGGCAGCGGCTTACCCGTCATGGGAAACACGTTGAGGATGCCCAGCGCATTGATCAAAAACTGTACCGCGAGAATGACTGCGGAACCCGATGCCATGAGCGCTCCGCGACGGTCCGCAGCCTGTTCGGCAATGCGAAACGCTGAGTAAATCAGCATCGCAAAGACCAGGAAGAGCAGCGCGGTCCCGACAAAACCGACCTCCTCGCCGATAATGGCCAGAATATAGTCGTTGTGTGCCTCGGGCAGATACGAATACTTCATGGTGGAGTTACCGATGCCGCGGCCGAACAAGCCGCCCGAAGCAAACGCCATGATGGCAAGCGTTGCCTGATAGCCATCGCCATACTCGTCGGCCCAAGGGTTCAGGGCAACCTGAACACGCACCATGCGGTACGGCTCTGCAACAAGCGCAAACACACTCATGACAATGACGAGAATGATCACGCCGATGATAAACTTGGGGTCTAGGCCCGCAAATAACGCCATACACATGAGGGTCAGCGAGATGATCAAGACGGTGCCATAATCGGGCTGGATAAAGATCAAAAAGAGCGAAATGCCCAAGTAGACGACCATCTTACGAAGGAACTCGTTGATGTTGCCACCGGGCGAAAAGAAACGGTCGAGTATGATGGCCGAATACGCGATGGCAAACGGCTTTAAAAACTCAGACGGCTGGAACTGAATACCGGCGATGTTGAGCCAGCGCGTGGCGCCACGGCTGCCACTGCCGACAAGAAATACCGCAAACAGCAAGAGAATCATGCCGATAAGGAAGATCCTAAGTACATCTTCCCCAAACCAGCTGTCCGGCAAGACGCGAACGATCGCAACCATGGCGAGCACGCCAACCCCGGCAAAGGTAGCCTGTCGAACCAGGAAAAACGTCGCCGAGCCGTTCTCGTGCAATGCCTCGACCGATGACGCCGAGTACACCATCAGCAGACCAAAGCACACTAAAGTAAACAGGCACGCCATGAATATCAAACGAGGGCGCATGATGCGGGCGGGGACGCCGGCAATATAGCGTTCGCTGAGCGTCTGCCCGCCGCGACCGGAACGCGGCGTACTGCGCTGCGAGGAAGCACGGTCCGAGTCGGGCCTCCTCATACCTTGTCGGGGGCTCTCCTCTCTCACCGGCGGCCCCTATTCCATTTGCGATTTCGCTGCGGCGGCAAGCTGGGCCACGTAGTCCTTAAACACGCGGCCGCGCTCCTCGTAGCCCGAGAACTCATCGAACGAAGAACAGGCGGGAGAAAGCAGGATCACGTCGCCTCGGCTCGACAGCGAACGGGCAACGTCGACGGCGTCGCGCAGGTCGTCAGCCTGAGCGATATCAACGTCACCATCGACATCGGCCTCGTCCATAGCGGCGGTAAAGCGCTCGCGCGCATCGCCAAAGCAGACGACCGATCGCACGTTGTCCATGACAACGCGGGCGAAGGACTCGAGTGGCGTGCCCTTATCGTGACCACCGAGCAGCAAGATCACGTCGTCGTCGGGAAACGCCGTCAGGGCCTTTTCGACCGCATCGGTGTTCGTTGCCTTGGAATCGTTGACGTAGCGCACGCCATCGATCTCGCCACAGGGCTCAACGCGGTGCTCCAGCGGCTGGAATGAGGCCAGGCCGCGACACACACCGTCGACATCGGCGCCGACGGCCAGGGCAGCCGTGGCAGCGCACAGGGCATTGATGACATTGTGATGTCCGGAGATTTTGAGCTCGGACGTGGCGATGAGCGGGGTCTCGACGCCCTTCAGGCGAATGACCATCTTGCCATCGCGCACAAATGCGGCGTCCTCGCCCGCAGGCTCGTCAAAGGCGACCTTGCAGATGCGACGACCCGGCGTGTAGACATACTCATCGAATTCATGGATACCGGCATCCTCGACGTCGATAACCACAAGGTCATCATCGACCATATTCTCGAAGAGCTTAATCTTGGCGAGCGCATAGTTCTTATGGCTCTTGTGCCAGCCCAGATGGTCGGGGGTGATGTTGAGCAGCACCGCCACACGGGGGTGAAGCTCCTGGGTCGTTGCGATCTGATAGCTCGAAAGCTCAGCTACAAACCACTCGTTATGCGCGCGGTCGTCGATTTCGTTCACCGGAGGCTCACCGATATTACCGACAGCAACGCTCGCCTCGCCCGCTGCCTTAAGCAGGTAGTCGGTCAGCGACGTGGTGGTCGTCTTGCCGTTGGTGCCCGTGATGGCGATCCAATTTTTGGGAGACAGGCGGTAGGCAAACTCGGGCTCACCCATGATCTGGACAGCGTGATCGCGGCCAGCCTTAAAGAATGCCGAGAACTCCGAGATGCCCGGACACGTCACACATACATCAAACGCGCCCTCGACCTGCTCGGTTCCGTAGACAAACGACACCCCGCGCGCCTCGAGCGAGCGCGTGGCATCATTGGGCTCGGACGTGCCGCCACCGTACACGGTAACGGTACTCACGCGCTCGGGGTGCGCAAGCGCCCAGCGAGCGACATCAAGACCGGACTTACCCTGGCCCAAGACGAGCAGGCTAAAGGAATCTGCAAGAGGCATGAAAAACCACTATCCCAACTGGAAAAACAGGGCAAGGCCCAGAGCGCCAAAAGCGGCAGCGACAATCCAAAAACGGATGACGACCTTAGTCTCGGCCCATCCCTTCTTCTCGAAATGATGATGAATGGGCGCCATAAGGAAGACGCGCTTATGCGTAAAGTGGAAGTAGACGACCTGAATCATGACCGACAGGGTCTCGACGATAAACAGGCCGCCGATGATGAGCGAGACGACCTCGGTGTTGGTCATAATGGACGTGCAGGCAAAGGCCGCACCCAAGGCAAGAGAGCCGGTATCACCCATAAAAATGCTCGCCGGATAGCAGTTGAACCAAAGGAAGCCCAGGCAAGCACCAGCACATGCGGTACAGAAGATAGACAGGTTTACGTCACCGTGCAAAAACGCCATGGCAGCCATGGCAAGCATGGCAATCATGGAGGTGCCACCGGCAAGGCCGTCCAGGCCATCGGTCAGGTTCACGGCATTAGAAAGACCGGCGATCATCAGCCAGCAAAAGACGATGTAGAGCCACGGAAAGGTAAGGCCACCAATGGTGGTCGAGAAGATACCGAGGTCAATCGTCAGACCGCCGGGAAAACGAATCTCGGGGGCAACGCCGCACCAGCTGACGGCAAGCACGGTAAACGTGACGCAGATGATGGTGAGACCGATCATCTTGGCGTGGGGCGTCAGGCCGAGCGAACGACCGTGCGTGACAGATGTCAAATCGTCGATAAGGCCCAGAACGCCGGTTGCAAGCGTGGCAAGCAGCACGAGCACAAGCTCGGTGGTGAGCTTGCCCATCAAAAGGCACGTCAGCGAAACGGCTACGAGAATGACAACGCCGCCCATGGTGGGCGTGCCCTGCTTAATCAGGTGGCGTTTGGGTCCATCGGCGCGGACCTGCTGGCCGATACCCTCGACCTTAAGAAGCTTGATCCACCACGGCATGAGCAGCAGCGCAATGGCGGCGGCGATGCCAAGTCCCAAAAAGGCCTGGTATGTAGGATACGCGGGGTTCCCGAACATGGGCTAGCACACACCTTCCACAAAGCGGTCGAGCTCGACAAAGCGAGAGCCCTTGACCAGCACAACATCATGGTTCTCAAGTGCGCCGGCCATACGGTCGAGCACTTGCTGATAATCGGAGAATACCTGGATGCGGTCCTCGTCCATGCCCATCATGCGCGCGGCTTCGGCCATACGAGCGGCCAGCTCACCGCCCACGCACGCCAGCATATCGAGCTTTTTAGCCGCGGCATAGGCGCCCACCAGCTCATGCATGCGGGGGGCCTCGTCGCCCATTTCGCCCATCTCGCCCAGAATCGCCATTCGAGAGCCAGAACACGAAAGCGAGCACAGCAGGTCAAGGCCAGCAGCCATGGATTCGGCGCTGGCGTTATACGAGTCGTCGATAATGCGGGTACCGCTCTTGGCGTGTTTGATCTCCTGACGATGACCGGTAATCGCGATACCCCTAAAGGCAGCATCGATCTGCTCGGGGGTCACACCCAAACGATAGGCAACTGCGGCGGCCTTAACGGCGTTGGGAACGGACTGGACGCCGGGAATGGCGAGCATGGTGTCAACGGACTCACCCATGCCAAAGTCAAGCGTAAAGACCGGGCGGCCCTCGTCATCAATGTGAATGCCGCGGGCGCAAACCTCATCAACATCCGAAACACCCGCCAGCATCACGTCGATACCCGCGGGCTCGGCAAACGTCTCACGAATGAACGGGGTGAAGTCGTCTTCGCCGCCCAAAACCAGCAACGGGAGAAGGTCGTCGGCGGCACACATGCCCCCAACAATCTCGGACTTAGCGCGGGCGATATTCTCGCGACTTCCCAGGATTCCAATATGGGAGGTGCCGATCTTGGTCACGATGGCAAGGTTGGGATTGGCGGACCGAGAAAGGCGCTCGATCTCGTGAAAATGGTTCATACCCATCTCGAGAACCAGCACCTCGGTGTCGGCAGGAGCGGCCAAAACCGTGAGCGGCATACCGATCAGATTGTTGAAATTGCCCTTGGTGGCCCAAACGCGATAGCGCTTGGCAAGCACTGCCGCAAGGACATCCTTGGTCGTCGTCTTACCGATAGAGCCGGTAATGCCAACCACGAGGCAGCCAAGCTGCGTGCGATAGGCATGTGCCAGGCGCAGCAAAAATTCCTCGGGATCATCGGTGTGTAGGATGGCGCAGCCCTTACGCTGAGCCAGCGATACAAGCTCGGCGTTGGGCTCGCGCGTCATCACAACAGCGCCGGCGCCCGATTCGATGGCGCGGGAAGCAAAATCGTTTCCGTCGACTTTTTCACCCGGAAAGGCAACAAAAATCGTGCCTTCCTCAACCTGGCGCGAGTCGATAACGCACCCACGGCATACCCGATCGGCTTCTCCCGTCACGGTTCGGGCCCCTGTTGCGGCCGCGAGGTTGTTGACGGCGATCTCTATCATTGCAGCTCCCCTGTAAACCTAATAATGCTATCGGCGTATTGTATCCCAGCGCCACGCATGCGTGGTGCAGGGCATGTGAACACCCTCCAGATTAATCGACAGCCCTTTTCAGGATTGTAACCCCCCTACTTGGTGCGTGGGATACCCAACACATCGAGCGCGTTAGCCATAATGACCTGGAACGGCACGGCGGCGGCATCCGAACCGCTCGGCGTTCCGTCGAGTGTGATATAGCACAAAACCTTGGGTGCTTGCGCCGGGGCAAACCCCATAAAGGACGACATATAGCTCGCTTTGAGGTAGCCGCCTTTTTCATCGGCGCGCTCGGCCGTACCGGTCTTACCCGCCACGTCGTAACCATCGACGGCGCCCCCGACACCCGTGCCCTCGGAAACGACCGTCTGCATGCACGATATCACCTGGGCGGCGGCATCCTCAGAAATCGCCTGCTCGCCCTCACCCCAGTCCTTCTCCTCGCCTTTGCTGGATTTATAAAAGTGCGGCGTCATCATCACGCCGCCGTTGGCAATGCCACCCACGGCGCGCGCAATCTCGATCGGCGAGACAGACAGCGCTTGGCCAAAACTCATCGAGCCCAACGTGGCGCCGTCATACTGGTCACGCTCCTTGACAATGCCAAGGCTCTCGCCGGGAAAATCGATGCCCGAACTGTGTCCAACGCCCCATTTGTCCACGTACGCGGCAAAATCGTCCGCGCCGATCTTATGCCCGACCAATACAAAGCCAACATTGGATGAGCGGCGCATCATCTCGCGCACATCCATGGTCATGGCGTAGTCACGCTTATCGGCATCGGTGACGGTATCGTCGCCGACCTTAATGCTCGCCGGCACCTCAAACGACGTACTCGAGCGCACGACGCCCAAGTCGAAACCCGCACCCGCAACGAGCGTCTTAAAGACCGAACCGGGTTCATACGCATCGGTGACCAAGCGTAAGTTCATATCCTCGGTCTTGGCGTTCTCCAGATTGGTCGGGTCGTAGGTCGGATACGAACAGGCGGCCAGAATCTCGCCGGTAGTAGGGTCTGTCACCAAAGCCGAACCGTTCTTGGCTTTGGTCTTCTCAACCGCCTCCGCCAGAGCGTCCTCTGCTGCACGCTGGATATTGACATCCAGCGTCGTCACGATGTCAACGCCATCGATGGCGGCAACCTTTTTATAGGCGCCACCCGCAATATAGCTATCGTCCCTCGCACGCTCTCGTACCAGCGTGCCGTTTGTTCCGGTCAGCAATTTGTCATATTGCTTTTCAAGTCCCGTTAGGCCCACGTTGTCAACGTTCACCACGCCTAGAACCTGCGAAGCCAGATTGCCGTATGGATACACCCGCTTCATCGCCTGCTCAAAGAGCACGCCGGGCAGATTTTTCTTCTTCAATGCCGCGGCATCGTCCTCGTCCACCTGGCGCTTGATATACACCCAGGTGCCATCGGACTGAACCAGCTTGCGGCAAGTCTTCTTATCGATTCCAGTCGCCTTAACCAAGGCCGATACCGTTTTGTCGACATCCTCGATCAGCTGTGGATTCACGGCGACATTGCTGCACTCGACCGACGACGTCAGCACGTTGCCGTTTCGGTCGTAGATCGTGCCGCGTTTGGCGTAAAGCGTCTCCGCAAGCAGGCGTCGAGCATCGGCGCGCCCGCGTAACTCATCGGCATTTACGATCTGGTAGTCGGTAAGGCGGATGGCGCCCGCAGCCAGGCCCAAACCGATACAACCCATGACGACATTACGGCGAGGCAATGGCGTCCCCGTAAGCCATTCGGTCGAAGATCGTCTATTCGATCTGCTATTGCGTACTTGAGGGTCATCCGAGCCGCGAAGGCGCGACGTTGGGTCGTTGCCACGATTCGACCCCAAGTTGTAAGATGACCGACCCGATCCTTGATAACCAGAACGTCCCCGCGAAGAGGGACGTCCCTGCCCGCGACTCCCGTCTGGACCGCGGTGATAATCATTTGTCATACTCAGCTACCGTCTTATTACTGGACAGCCGCAACCGAGCTAGCGCCCGCGGCTGCATCCTGCGAAAAATCAAGTGTAACGCTCTCGCTGGGCTCCACCATGCCATAAGCGCCCGCAAGATCGCGAATGCGCGTATCGGCACCATAAACAGAGTGCATGACCTCAAGGTCAGAGCTCTCATCGGTCGCCTTCTCGAGCGTGTTGGTAAGCTCGGCGTTGCTGTTGAGCACCTGGGCCGTAACGCTTGCAAGCGCCACGCGGGCGACGCCAATCGTCATGAAGATAGCCGCAATGATGCAAAACGTTTTAAGAACGCTCATGAAAACCGGGCTTACCGCCTGGTTTGCCTGACGGCCCGCGCCCGTGTAGACATCAAAGCGCGGTGTGCGCTGCTCACGAGGAGCAGCGGGCGCCTGCGGTGCCTCGCGGTAGGCGGGCATGGCGTTCATATCATAGGCGAGTGCTGCGTTTGAGGTGTTGTAGCCCATGATATGCCGCCTCCCATCCTGAGTACGTTGGTAGTGTGTTTAAGCTTCGTTTATGGTGCGAGCGGGAGGTCCAATATCGCGCGCGCAACGCTACAAGCGCTCCGCCACGCGGATTTTGGCTGATCTCGCCCGAGGGTTGCGCGCAACCTCATCGGGTTGGGCAACCAAGGGTTTGCGGGTGATGACCTTGAGTATCGGCACGTTGCCGCACACGCACACCGGAATCTCCGGCGGACACGTGCACCCCTGGCTCATCTCCTTAAAGTGGTTCTTTACGATACGGTCCTCGAGCGAGTGATACGAGATGACGCAGATGCGTCCGCCCGGGTTGAGCCACCTGGTGGCGGCGTCAAGTCCTCTCTCGAGCACATCGAGTTCATGATTGACCTCGATGCGAATGGCCTGGAAACTTTTCTTGGCCGGGTGTCCGCCATGCCGACGAGCGGCAGCCGGAATGCCAGCCTTGATGATCTCGACAAACTGACCGGTGGTTTCAATCGGTTCGGACTCGCGTCGACGCACGATCTCGCGTGCGATCTGCGAGGCGAACTTCTCTTCACCATAGACGCGTAGAATCCGGGTGAGGTCGTGTTCGTTATAGGTGTTGATGACCTCAGCTGCGTTTAGGGTGTTGTTACCCGGATCCATCCGCATGTCCAATGGGGCATCTTCGTTATACGAAAAGCCCCTGCCAGGGATATCGAGTTGCGGTGACGAAACGCCCAAGTCGAACAGGAAGCCATCGACCCCGGGCACCTCGGCCGAGCAAAGCAGCTCGTCCAAGTCGCCAAAGTTGCCCTTCAGCAGCTGATGCGGGACGCCGGGGACCTCGCGGTCCAGACGGGCACCAGCGGCCTCGAGGGCCATGTCGTCCTGATCGACGCCAAGCAAAAGACCCGTCTCCCCCACCTGCGCGGCCATCTTTACCGAATGACCGGCACCGCCAAGGGTGCAATCGCAGACGACAGATCCGCTCTTTAGCTGCAGCGACTCAAGCACTTCGCCGAGCATGACAGGTTCATGCCGATATTCTTGTGTCAAGATCCCACGCTCCATCCGTTACTCATGCCTTGCCCTTACGAGAAGAAGAGGTCCAGCAGAGCCTCATCGTCATCGTCCTCATCGGCCGTAGCGCGGTCCCAAACCTCGAGGTGGTCGTAGTTGCCCACAACCGTGACCTCGCGGTCGAGGTTCGCCTGCTTGCGGAGAGACTCAGAAAGACCGATACGACCGGCGCTGTCCACATCCATCGAGGTGGTGCGCTTGTTGATCGCCCTCATGAGTTTCTGGTCGTTGATGTCACGAGGGTTAAAACCCTCGTGGCCCTCACGACCCGCGAAGAGTCCTTCGACCCACTTATCGAAGGCCTCGGCAGAGAACACGTACAGAGCATCGACATCCAGGGCTTTGAACACGCGAACATGCTCTCCAAGCTCCTCGCGAAGGGGTGCAGGCAGGGACAGACGACCTTTTGCATCGAGATTGCGCTCGTATGCACCCGTCATTCCCATGTGCGCCCTCCCCTCGGTTACTCAGATGGCACGTACGCGGGGAACCACCCCGCCTGTCGACGTCATTAATAATATGGGGAACTGCCCCATTTTTCAACATCTTTCCCCACACCTTCCCCCACAACACCCCACCACTCCACCCTCTATATGCTGTAAAACACCCTCGTTCATATGTTCGAAAACACAACATGTTGTGTTTACAGCAAAGCCGGGATGCCATCTGTAGCAGCCCGGCTTTCAACCTCAACCTTCAAGTTGACCTTGAGGCGAATTTTGTGTCCCTTTACGCGCCGTTCACATCGCCCCCCAAACTTCCCCACCAACGTCACGCGCGACCCACCGGCGCATCGGCGCAAGACAAAAGATGGGGCGGACCCCAGATTGCCGATACGCGCACAAAACCGCGTCACGACAACCTGGGGTCCGTCCCCCATTAGTTGTAAATATGCAGGTCAAAGTGTCGCTAGCGATGCGCCAACGGATGAGCCGCCAGGTAGACCTCGGTCAGCTGCGTACGGTCGACATGCGTGTAGACCTGTGTGGTCGAAATGTCGGCATGTCCCAAAATCTCCTGTAGCACGCGCAGGTCGGCACCGCCCGCAAGCATATGGGTCGCAAAGGAGTGACGCAAGGTATGAGGATGAAGCCCCACCAGTCCCACCTGACGCCCGTATCGCTCGCATATGACGTGAACACTCTGACGCGACAGGCGACCACCGTTCTTATTTAAAAAGACTGCCGGCGTCTTTGACCCGCGGGCATGAGCGGCCAGGCGCCGACGCCCATCAGCAATATATTGAGCCATAGCCCGTGCGGCACTTCCCACGAGTGGGGCAAGCCGCTCCTTCGAGCCCTTGCCGCGCACCAGCACAAAGCCGTCGTCAAAATGAACGTCGCCCACATCGAGCCCCACCAACTCGCTCACGCGCAGGCCACATCCATAGAGCACTTCCAAAATGGCATGGTCCCGCAAACCCATCTCCCCTTCCGGGAAATCTTGGTCGAGGAGCGCCGAGACATCCCCTACCGAGAGACACTCCGGAAGGCGCTCCGCCTTTTTGGGCAGGCGCAGTGCAGCCGTCGGGTTTTGGGCGACGATCCCATCGCGAACCAAAAAGGCATGCAAACCTTTCACGGCCGCAACTGCACGCTCCACCGAGGCATCGGAGTAGCCCCCGTCGCGCCGATCACCGACAAAACCCTCTATTATCTGACGGTTCACGCCTTCAAAGGACTCAACACCGGCCCGCTCCAGGTAGGAACAGTAAGTCGTCAAGTCACGACGATATGCCGCGATCGTATTGCGTGCCAAGCCTCGCTCGACCGCAAGGTAATCAAGATACTCCCCCGTCACCGTATCGAGCAACGAGGGAGTATCTTCGGTATGTCTTTCGTTCGCTGACACCCTTAGTCCGTCGCGAGGTTCATGGGCGTCACCTGCAGGCGATCGACACCCTCGTGCTGGCCAATCGAGGCGCGCACGAACTCGCGGAACAGAGGCTGCGGCTTGGTCGGACGGCTCTTAAACTCGGGGTGGGCCTGGGTGGCCACATACCACGGATGCACGTCACGCGGCAGCTCGACCATCTCGACCAGACGCTCGTCAGGCGAAAGACCCGAGATAACCAAACCCGCGTCCTCGAGCTGGTCGCGGAAGGCATTGTTGAACTCAAAGCGATGACGGTGGCGCTCATAGACAAGCTCCTCGCCATAGGCCTCGCGCGCAAGGGTATCGGCAGCGAGCTTGCACGGATAGGCGCCCAGGCGCATGGTGCCGCCCTTCTCGGTCACGTCCTCCTGCGAGCTCATCAGGTCAATTACGCTAAACGGACCGTCCGGATCGAACTCGGAGGAGCTAGCGCCGGCAAGGCCGACCACGTTGCGGGCAAACTCGCACACGGCGACCTGCATGCCCAGACAAATGCCCAGATACGGGATCTTATGCTCGCGAGCAAACTCGGCAGCAAGAATCTTGCCCTCCAGGGCACGCTTGCCAAAGCCGCCGGGCACCAAAATGCCCGATGCGTCGCCCAGCACCTCGGAGACGTTCTGCTCGTCGAGGCTCTCGCCGTCGACCAGCTGCACGTCCACATGACGATCATAGAAAACGCCTGCATGATGCAGGGCCTCGATGACCGACAGGTAGGCATCGGGGAGCTGGGTGTACTTGCCCACAACGGCGATCTTGACCTTGTCGGTATGGTGGTTGGCATGATTCTGTTTGCGCAGGAACTCGTTCCACTCGCTCATGTCGCGCTCGCGCGGGTCCAAGCCCAGGCGCTCGCAAATGCGCAGGTCAAAGTCCTGCTCGGCGAGCAGCTGCGGCACGTCGTAAATGCTCGCGCAATCTTCGTTGGTAAAGACGCAGTCGGTATCGACGTCGCAGAAGCTTGCGATCTTGCCACGGATGGCGTCGTCGATATGGTGATCAGAACGCAGCACAATGATGTCGGGCTGAATGCCAAAGCTGCGAAGCTCCTTGACCGAATGCTGCGTGGGCTTGGTCTTGACCTCATGCGCGGCGGCGATATAGGGAACGAGCGACACGTGGATGTAGCAGACGTTCTCGGGGCCGGCCTCTTTACGGTACTGGCGGATGGCCTCCACGAACGGCTGCGACTCGATATCGCCAATCGTGCCGCCCAGCTCGGTGATGACCACGTCGGAACCGGTCTGCTCCTCGATGCGGCGGAACTTATCCTTAATGGCGTTGGTGACGTGCGGAATCACCTGAACGGTGCCGCCTAAAAAGTCACCGCGACGCTCGCGGGCAATCAGGCTCTTGTAGATAGCGCCGGTCGTAAAGTTGGAATCACGGGTAAGATTCTCGTCAATAAAGCGCTCATAATGGCCCAGGTCCAGGTCGGACTCGTAGCCATCCTCGGTCACGAAGACCTCACCATGCTGAAACGGGCTCATGGTGCCGGGGTCGACGTTCAGATACGGGTCGGCCTTCTGCATCGTCACCTTGTAGCCTCGTGACTTGAGCAGACGGCCCAACGAGGCCGCGGTGATGCCCTTACCCAAAGACGAAACTACGCCGCCGGTTACAAACACATGCTTGGTCATATTGAATTACCTGCGCTTCCCGTAGAAGTTTTCCATTCACATCTTACGGGTCTTCATTGTAATACTCGAAAAGCAAGCCGCTCGCTATTTTTCACCCGCATGCCCGCATTTCTCCATCTCGAAACAAAACACCGCCCAAGTAGCTTTGGGCGGTGCAGGCTCGTCGAAACTGCCGTGTTGTTACCGATCGGCAGTCTCATCCTTCAACATATCCTGAACAAGCATGCCGGCACGAACACCCTTAAGGTACCACTCGCCTCGCTCGGTCAGGCATATGCCGTTTGCAAGCTGGCCGCCATCATCGTTATAACGAGAAACGACCTCGATAAGGCCATCAGAATCCAAACGGTCGATTGCAGCGCGGGCACGATACGGCGAAACCCCTACGCACTCGGAGAGTGTCTTGCGCGAGAAACCGTACGGCACACCGTTTCCCTTAGATTGCCGAGCGATCTCCATCAGCACCAGCACCTCGACACGCTTCATATCGTTGACACTCGCACGACCCTTGCCCGCCATGGCAGCCTCCTCAAACCGAGCACGAGCATCAAAAGCACCGCGCACGACCGGCGCATCCCTCGATAGCCGGTAACATCCATCATGGGTAACCCCGCAAAGGATGTATCCACTGAGGTAATTGTATACGACACAAATCGCTTTTGGGCAGGTAAACGGCCTAAATTTCGGCAAATTAAGCCCTAAAACCCCCTAAGCGCCGCATCGGGTGCGCACTCCGATGCGGCGTCTCATCTCAATCTTAGCGATGGAAGAAACCGCGGCGCTCAAACTTGGGCTCACAGCACACGTTAATGCCCAGCTTGCGCAGCACCGTCTCGTCCGTAGGCGAGATAATCACGCTAAAGAAGGCGTCGCAGCCGCGCAGCTGCTCAAGACCCGAAAGAACACGAGTAGCCGTCTCGCTTGTGGCCGAGGTGATAGAGAGCGCCATGAGCGTCTCGTCGGTGTGGAGACGCGGGTTTTTGCTGCCAAGGAAATGCGTCTTGAGCTTGCTGATAGGCTCAATCGCCTCATCGCTGATGACCTCGAGCTCAAGATCGACGCCCGAAACATGCTTAAGCGCGTTCATGATGAGCGAGCTCGCGGCACCCAGACGCGTTGAGGTCTTTCCGGTCACTACCGAACCGTCCGGCATCACCATGGCACCCACGGGACCGCCCGTCAGTTGTTCCCTGGTGAGAGCAGCCGAGCGTGCCGGCGAATAGTTCTTGTCGATGCCGGCTTTTTTCATAATGAGTTTGAGACGGTCGACCTGCTCATCGCCCACGCCAGTACGGCGCACGCTTTCAACCGCGGCAAAATAGCGGCGCACGATCTCCATCTTGGAGGCATCTCGGCATGCATCGTCATCGGTAATGGCAAAACCGACCATATTGACGCCCATGTCCGTGGGGCTCTGATAGGGGCTCTCGCCCAAGATCTTTTCCATCAGGGCGCGAACAACCGGGAACGCCTCAACGTCTCGGTTGTAGTTGACCGTGGTCTTGTTATATGCCTCAAGGTGGAACGAGTCGATGATGTTGGCGTCATCGAGGTCTGCCGTGGCAGCCTCATAGGCAATGTTCACCGGATGCGTGAGGGGGAGATTCCAGACCGGGAAGGTCTCGAACTTGGCATAGCCGGCAGCGGTGCCATGCTTGTGCTCGTGATACAGCTGCGACAGGCAGGTGGCGAGCTTACCCGAGCCAGGGCCGGGCGCCGTCACGACAACGAGCGGACGCGTGGTCTCGACAAACTCGTTCTTGCCGTAGCCTTCATCAGAAACGATCAGGTCGACATCGTGCGGATAGCCCTCGATGGGATAGTGCAGCTTGGCGGGAATGCCGAGCGCGTTTAGACGATTGCGGAAGACGTCGGCAGCGGGCTGACCGGCATACTGCGTGATAACCACAGCGGCAACGGCAAATCCGTTCCCGCGGAACAGATCGACCAGACGCAGGACGTCCTCGTCATAGGTAATGCCCAAGTCGCCACGGGCTTTGTTCTTCTCGATATGGTTCGCATTGATTGCGATGATGACCTCGACGTCGTCGGCAATGCTCTTGAGCATGCGGAACTTGCTGTCCGGTTCAAAACCCGGCAGCACGCGGCTCGCATGATAGTCATCGAACAGCTTGCCGCCAAACTCCAAATACAGCTTGCCGCCAAACTGCGAGATGCGCTCCTTAATGTGAGCAGCCTGCAGCTCGATATACTTCGCGTTGTCGAAACCCTGGCGCATGTATGGCTCCCGTCCCGTTTCCATTTAATGTCCTAGGCGATTATAGCGGAGCAGACCCTCCCCAACCGACGAGGCCGGGGCAGCTAATTTGG